>CBIHQZ010000087.1:0-11655 GCA_966212315.1 uncultured Myxococcales bacterium | reverse complement strand
TACCCGCATCGCGTGATCGGCTTCTCGTCGCTCGGACTCGCAGACAGTCACTCCGCCGTGCAACTGAAGGCCGACGGCAAGACGCCCGACGTCGTCGACCGCGATGCGACGGCGTACAACGCCTACCTCGATCGCATGGAGTCGGTGCTGGCGGACATCTCGACGCGCACTGGCGTGAAGATCATCCCTGGTTATCCGCGGCGTTACTCGGGGATGACTTCTGCGCATCTGCTCTCGGCGTGTCGCATGAGCGAATCCGCGGCCGACGGGGTGGTCGATCCGAACTGCAAGGTGTGGGGCTACGAGAACCTCTACGTCTGCGACGCGAGCGCGATCCCGTACGCGCTCGGTGTGAATCCTGCCCTCAACATCTCCGCGGTCGCGGAGCACTGCGTCGAACGCGTGATCGCACAGGGATGAACCGATGAAGAAGCACGACGACCGCACGCATCTCCCGCTCGCCGACGACGCGCCCGACGCGCGGGTCATCCGGCGGCGCGAGTTCCTCAAGCTCGCCGCACTCGCGACGACCGCACTCGCCGGTGCGTGCACCGGGCGCTCGTTGGTGGTGAGTGACGCGAGCACTGCGATGGATGCCGGCGCCGATGTCCCGCAGACCGACGCGACGCCAGCTGATGTGAACGTCACCGGATTGCCCTCGCTCGGCGGCGCACCGAACACGCATGACGGGCAGACGATCGCCGCGTTCTGCGACACCGTCATCCCCGGGATGTACCGCGACCCGCTCGGAAAACCGGGCGCGATCGACGCCGACACACCAGCATTGTTCTTCGACCCCGCGCTTCCCGCCGCGCCGCTCGTACCGCTTCTTACGGTGCTTCTCGACGGTGCTTCACGGCGCGCCAACGGCGGACGGAGTTTCGCGACGATCACACCGGCGGAACGCGAGGCCACGCTCATCGCCGCGGTCGGCGACGTCCCCGAGCTGGAGTTCGGCATCCAGTTGGTGAAGCTCGGGTTCTACAGCGCCGATGTCGTGCACGGGTACCTCGGGTACCCTGGTGCGAACACGGGGTATCGCAACGATCCGGACTTCACGTTCGGCGTCGCGATGGCCACCGAACGCACCACCGATGGCAACCTCCCGTAGCGCGATCGCGCTCTCTCTTCTCGCATCGTCGATCAGCTGCGGCGTTCACTACGGAACGCCGGCGCATCGCGCGCACGACGCACGCTTCGGGCATCTGACCGGGAACGCGCCGTCGCGCGAACAGTTGTGCCGCGACTGGGTCGGGACGATGCGGCCGCGCGATCCGAGCGCCGTCTTTCACACGTCGTATCCCGAGACCGATCCGCGGGCGTCGTGCTTCGTACCGGTGCGCTACACGGACGCGGCCATCACCGTCGGCGCCACACCGGAGGGATGCGGCTATCCGAGCGCACCGCAGCGCGAACGACTGTCCGCACTCGGGAACGAGTTGGAAGCACTCGGGAGAGAGTCCGGAGGAAGTTCGGAGACGCTGCTTCCGTGTGGAATCACTTCGCGCGACCGGGCCGCGGCGCTTCGGCACAACGCCCACGCCTTGCGGGCGACGGCAGCATCTCTCGGAACTCGCACCTATCCGTACGCGGCGGTGATCACCTTCGGCTTCGGCTGGCCCGACCAGGCGGAGACATCGCTCGCCGACTGGCTCCCCGACGACCGATGCACGCGTCTCTCGGCGCGCGATCTCGAGCGCATGGGGCCCATGCTTCTTCGCACGAGGCGCGTCGCCGAAGCGTTGCGCGCGAACGTTGCTCCGTTCGCGATCGTCTCGGGCGGCAGCGAACATTCGCGCATGGTGGAAGCGTTCGCGATGCTCCACTTGCTTCGCTGCGCGTTCGGCATCCCGTCGGAACGCGTGATCGTCGAACCGTGTGCCGAGCATACGCACACCAACATCCGCAACAGCGGGCGATGGCTGGTCGCGATGGGGGCTCGCACCGGGTACGTCGTCACCGACGATGGGCTGCAGCGCGATTACCTCGAAGAGTTCAGCGGCTTCGAACTCGTCTTCGGAAGCCTCGATCAACGATCGTTGCGAGACTGGCATCAGCTGGTGGGAACGTGGCGGCGCGCCGCCGAAGGGCCGAACGTTGGCTTCTGGTACAGTCCGTATCGTTTCTGGGCCGAACCGCGCGAAGGCGCCGGATCGCTCACCTGCCTCGACGAACCACGATGAAGAGCAAGACCGAGTACCTCTGGTTCGAGACGAAGCAGCGACGTGAGTTGGTCAACGTGACCGAGACGGTCGCGAAGATCGTGACCGCGAGCGGCATCCGCGAGGGGCTGGTGCTGGTGTCCGCGATGCACATCACCGCCGGCGTGTTCGTGAACGATCACGAGCCCGGTCTCTGGAACGACATCTGGTCCTGGCTCCAGAAGCTCGCGCCCGAAGGGCCGGACTACGAGCACCATCGCACCGGCGAAGACAACGGTGATGCGCACCTGAAGTCCATCCTCGTGCATCACGAGGTCACTGTTCCGATCACCGACGGCAAGCTCGATCTCGGGCCGTGGCAGCAGATCTTCTATGCGGAGTTCGATGGCCGCCGTCGCAAGCGTGTCGTCGTGAAGGCGTTGGGCGAATGAACGAGAGCGAGGGATCGACGATGGACGCGAATGCCTTCCTGGCGGAACTCGATGCAGTGTTGGAAACCGCGTTGGCGCGCATCGGCGAGAAGTCGGCGAGTGCGGAGCCCGGCCCGGACGTGACGGTGAAATCGCTGTTGGTGATCGCACTGCGCAACGAGATCGAAGCGTCGGAAGAAGCCGCGCGCTGGATGTCTGTCGAACGCGATGTGCGCGTGAAGCTGTCGCTCGCGAGGCAGTGCGGCGACGAGGCGAAGCACTACCGACTCATCGAAGATCGTCTGCGGGCACTCGGCGTCGACACCGCGGCGATCGATCCACTCGCGCAGGGGTTCAGCCCGATGTTCGAGTACCTGCAGTCGCTGCAGACCACTGTCGAACGGATCGCGGCCGGGCAGTTCGCGCGCGAGGCGCTCGCCAAGGTGCGCAACGAAGTGTTCATCGAGTACTGCGAGTCACAGCGCGATCCCGAGACCGCGGCGATGTACCGCGACGTGATCCTTCCCGACGAAGTGCACCATCACGAGCTGGGGCGGCGACTGCTCGCGCAACTCGCGGTCACCGACGAAGCGCGCGCCGCGGCCCGCGTGGCGGTTCGACGGACGCTCGATCTCGCCGAGGAACTGCAAGAGACCGCCCGGATAAAACGCGGAATCGCGCGCGCCCCTGGCTGCTGACCGGGTTCGCTTCGCGAGGGCGCGCACCACCGCGCGCGTGAATGGGCCTAGAATCGTCGGCACGATGCGCCACCGAACGGGGACGGGGACACGCTTCGCGATCATCGTGGTCACCTTGCTGGCGCTGCTCGCGCGTACGCGTGAAGCAGACGCGGCACGAGTGTGGATCGCGTGGGCGCCTTCGGTCGCGACCTGCAAGAGCTTCGGCGAGGACTTCTTCGCATGTCTGCTCGGCGCGACGAACTTCAGTCGCTACAGCGACGACGCGAGCTGGACCGGCGGTCGCGCGGTCACCTTCGGCGGCACGTTCCGACTGACCACTGCGTGCAGTGCAGTGCAATCGTCCGGGAGCGCCACCGTCGCCAACGACACCGCGACGTTCAACTGCATCGAGCGCCAGGCGCGGTTCCCGATCGCGAGCGGCGACATCATGCTCTATTACCCGCCGTCTACGCTCTGCGAGAACGGTCGCAATCACTGGAGCATCCCCGTCACGAACACTGCGGGCACTGCGGTGCGCGTGAACGTCGGATTGATGTACTCGGGCACCAACTGCCGTTGCGAGACGGCGATGGGCCATCACGAACTGTACGAAGCTGCATCGCGCTACGACTCCGCCGACTGCTGCAACGGGCAACTCGGATGCACGGCGAACCCGCAATGGGGCTGGTACAACTTCACGTGCGGCGGCACGACGTTCCTCGCCGAGGAGATGTCGCCCAACGCGGGTTCGTACCGGACCGCCAGCGCGTGCGTTCAGCTGTCGGTCGACACGCGATCGATCTGCGCTCAGCCGCGTGCCACTCGCACGGCGGGGCGTTGCAGCGGCAACACGTTCGAAGAGTGCGACTTCGCGCCGACCACACGTGACTGCGGCGCGCTCGGTTGCCGGACCTCACCGATGCCGCACTGCGTACGATTCGGGGCGGACTGCACGCTGACGTATCCGCACGAGATGTGCGCCGGCGAGTCGGCCGACGCGACCGTCACGTGCACGAACACCGGAACCGACCCGTGGGGCGCGATGCTCTCGCTCGGTGTCGTGCCGTCGACAGCGAGCCCGTTCGCCGACAGCACCTGGATCTCACCGACGGTCGCCGACTACGTCACGCCCGGCACGGTCAATGTCGGCGCGATGGGGACGTTTCGAGTGCGCCTTCACGCGCCGAACGTAACGACTGCGACGACCATCACGCAGCAGTTCGCCCTCCGCGAGGGCACGATGGACTACATCGATCCCACCCCGGCGATGCTCGAGATGCAGATCGCGGTTTCAGCGTGTGGCATGGACGGCGGCGTGAGCGATGCCGGCATTCCCGACGCGTCGACGTCGATGGATGGTGCGTTGCCGATGTTCCCGGACGTCGCCGTGCGCGATGCGCGGAGCGATATCGGCGGCGACGGTTCACATCCGCCCGCGCAGATGCCCGGATGCGGATGCCGCACCGCCACGACGACAGATGATTCGTCACGAGGCCTCGCCGTGCTGGCAATCGCTGCGCTGGCCGTGGCTTCGCGCAGGCGCCGACGCGGCGGTCGGTAGCCGTCGTAACGCGGACCATGCATCCGTGGAGCGGACGGCGGGAATCGCACCCGCGGCGTCGCGGCTGGCAACCGCAACGAGCGACTTCGCCTCGCCCGCGTGAACTCGAGAACGTCTTCGGACCGCGGACCGTCGTCGGGGGCCGTCGGACCATTCTCGATGGCGGCTTCGCCGGGACTCGAACCCGGTACACGCGATCGACAATCGCGCTGCGCACCCATTGCATTCGAAGCCATCGAATTCGGAATCAGGTTCGTGCGGGTCGGAGCCCCTCCCGCGTACACGCGTGAACGCGAATACGCAGGAGGGGCCGACGGGCGCCGCGCGGTCAGGCGCTGCCGCAAACGAGGTAGTCACGCCACACGTCGTGTGTGACGTCGCGATCCTCGATCGCGGGCATGTGAGCCGGACGCACCGGCGCATGTGCGAGCGACATTCTCGCCTCGGTCGGAGTGCGAGCACCCTTGCGGCCGTTGCACGGAACACACGCCGTCACGATGTTCGTCCACTCGGTGCGACCACCCCGAGCGCGCGGCACGACGTGATCGAACGTGAGCTTCGAAGCGCCGGGCTGAACGCCGCAGTACTGGCACGTGAACGCGTCGCGGCGGTACACGTTGGCGCGCGAGAACTTCACCCCGAGCTTTCGTCCGCGCGTGTAACGACGCATGCGAACCACCGACGGCATCGCGAAGGCAGCCGACACCGAGCGGATCATCTCGTCGTACGCCTCGACGAGATCCGCCTTCTCGAGGACGAGCAGCGTGATCGCTCGCTGCCAGGGAATCACCTTCATCGGCTCGTAGCTCGCGTTGAGCAATAACGTGGACACCATGTTCGACCTCACCGTGACTTCATCGACCGTTCATCTCTCCTAGGGCCGCGTGACGTGCCGACCGCCCCACTGCGGTCATGGCGCGTCCACGACGGACGCTTTCGCACTCGCGGCGAGTGCATGAGTCAGGATGGCAGGTTCCGCCCCTGCGACCTCCAGTGCCCAAGACTGGCGCTCTGCTGGCTGAGCTACACCCTGATGCTTCGGACTTCGGACTCTCGAATACCGGACGCAGACTCTCGAATTACGAACTCAGTGGAACCAGAGGGAATCGAACCCTCTACTCCGGCGAGCCACCCCGGCGTCCTGCCAATGGACCATGATCCCGTGCGCTGCGATCGGAACGTTCGCGATGGTGGAGTCAGAGGGAATCGAACCCGCATCTCCGGCTTGCGACGCCGGCGTCTTCCCGTTGGACGATGACCCCGAACGAATGAGCGCCGTGCGAAGCGCGCTCGCAGATAGTCGGAAACATCCGGCCGCCGGCGGGTGATGCCGCGACGCGTGTGGCGCCGGGCTCGAGAGCGACGGCGGCCGGAGTCTCCAGGGATGTTCACGACACGGACGTCTGGTGCGCGGACCCCCGAAGGCTCGCGCGACGTCGAACGCGTCGCGATATTCCCGGTGGGCCCCTTCGGAATCGAACCGAACCCTCCTCTGCTTCAGAGAGGCGCGCAGACCATCTACGCCAGAGACCCTCGAGCCGATTCGTCGTCGCGCGCGGTGGAACGCGAGGCGGGATGGCCCGATCACGACGCACCCACTGGGATGGTGCGCGCCGTTGGAACGATGCATGGCTTGTCAGAGAACAATGCGAGTGAGTACGCGCCGCATCGTGCGGACGCACCTCTCCCGACTCGCCATGGCGTGCGCCGATCGCACGTCGCCATCGCGATTGAAACGTCATTGAAATGCGAACGAATTCACAATCAATATCGATTGAACAGACCCGCTGCGGCGGACCCGATCATCGGTGCGACCGCACCGGCCTCCGACCCGATCCACAGCTCCGACCGCGTTGGCCCCTGAGGGCGTGGCGACCGTGGCGCATTCCGCGATGGCCGAAATGACGAAGGCCGACTCTGCCTCGGGGGCGGAGCCGGCCTCGTTTCGAGAACCGCGGTTGCCTGGGACTTCTCCTAGGAACCTGCTCCGCCACCTCCTGGCGTATTCGGATCGATCGTCTGCAGCGCGCCCGGAAAGCCGAATTCGTAGCTCGACAAGGCGAGGGTGGGCGCAATCGAATCGCCCTGCATCCGCTTCGCATCGACGCTCCCGGCGCGAAGGCACACGCCCGCGACGATGCTGCAGCGGCTCTCGTAGTGGTGGGTGTGGTTGCGCATGGGAGTTCCTTCTTCGGGGACGAACCGGCTCACCGGTGTCGTCCGTCTCGACTGCAGCGCGACGACGCGCGGATGCCGAGTGGGGTGCAGGATGCGACGTCTCTCCGAGGGTGTCAAGCGTGCGTCGACATTTTGTGTCGCGCGAGGTGACAAAGAGTTGTCAAAGCGTCCTGACATTCAATGGCCCGAATCAATGCGCATCGACCGTGGCGCGAAGTTTTACGTCGACGACGCTTCCTGCGTGACGGGCGGCGCGTCCGCGAGTTCGGCGAGCGCAGATGCTTCCGCAGCCATCGAGTCCGCTTCGAGATTCACGTTGCGCAGTGCTTTGTCGTCGAGGCCGGCGGTGCGCGCGAATCGCTCGTCGGCCGCGGCGTACGCCCGTTCGAGCGCATCGACGTGAGAGGTGATCCGTTGATCGAGCACGTCGGCGCTGGCACCTCGCGCCAGAACGCGTGCTCGCGCAGCTGCTTCGAGCGCGGACCATGCTCGTTTCAATCGACCGTGTGCCGTTGCGCCCAACCCTTCGATGTCTCCATCGACGCGACGACGCAGTGCGACGGCTTTCAAGAGCGAGGCCTTCGACGAGTCTCCTGACTCGCGTGCGTACTGCGCGAGCGACCAGGCCACCGCATCGTCCGCGGGGACGAGCAGCGGCAGTGCGGCGATGAGCGCCGCAACGAGCGCCGCGGCTGCGAGTACGGCATCCGGCGCGTGCGCGTAGTGCGCGGCGATAGCACCCGCGCTTGCACCTGCGACCAGTGAACCGATGAATGCCAATCCGCGCATCGTGTCGGTGCGCGCGCGAATCGTTCGCGGGAGGAAGATCGTCGCCATCGCGATCGCCGCCGCGGCACTCGCGTTCGATGGCGAGAGTGCGCTGAGCGCAACGGCCGCGAGTGCGCCGGCTGCGATCGACAACGATGATGCGCGTCCCGATACCAGCGAGCTTGCGGCAATGCAGGCGGCAATCGCGACTGCGGCAGCGAGTGCGAGAGGCAGCGACGCAAGGTAGCCCGCGCCGCCGATGACGAGTCCGAGCGCCGAGACGATGAGTGCGAATCGCATGGTCGTGTCTCCCTTGGAATCAGTAGGCGATGGCGTGCGCGGCACGAACGCGATTGGCACCGTTGGAACGCAATCCATAGCTACGACCCGCCTCGGAGCCGGCGCTCAGCGATCCGAACGTAACGGCATCGCGCGCGTACTCGTGGGACTGCTCCTCGAGCGCCGCCGAGGGTGCGACGGTTTGCAATCGCGCCAACGTCGCCGCGTTGCTCTGTGCGAGCGATGCTGCCCGTGCGGAATCGCCGCGCCGCCATGCATCGACTGCTTCGCGCTGACGCTCCGCCATCGCGACCGACTCGGCCGCCGCGAAGATCGTCACGTCGCGGCTCGCATTGGCTTGTTCTTCGGAGCCGACGATCCGAAGTGCGAGGGCGCCCACATCGATGGCGACCGGCGTGCGGGACGCGCCGACGCTGTATTGCACGGTCGTCGTCAGCGAGCCGGCGCCTCCTTCACTCCCGGCAGGAACCGCGAGGTCGAGCACGACAGTGCGCTGATCGCCTACGAACAGTGCACCGACCGGAAGACTGACGCGCTGTCCGCTCTGCGTAGCTTCGGCTCCGTACGCACGCGTCAGGCGCCAGCCCACCGGAAGTGTGACGCCTGCCACGAGTTGCTCGACGCTCGTGTCGGCGGCCTGTCGGAGTTCGCGCGCGAGGAAGTTGGCGAGTTGCGAGCCGTCGCGAAGGAACTCGTAGTTGCCGCGCCCCGCGTCGGCGACGCGCGTCATGAAGGCTTCGTCGTAGTCCGCGCCCACGCCCAGCGTCGACACCGTTGCCCCCGTATCGGCACGGTGCCGGATGTCGTAGGTGACCTGCGCGATCGGCTGACCGGAGCCGTCCTGTCCATCGCTGATCAGCACGACGCGTCGCGCAAACGTGCCCGGTGCTTCTGCGAGCGCCGTTGCGCCGAGTTCGAGCGCGGCGGGAATCATCGTGCCGCCCGCAGCTTCGATGGTCGGGATCGTGATCCGCAGTTGCGCGCGGACGTCGGCAACTCGCGCGAGCGGCTGTACGAGATTGCGGCCATCGCTGTAGGTCACGAATGCGATGCGGTCGTCGTCGCGCATCTGCTCGATCAACGACATCACGGCGTTGCGCGCTTGCGAGATCTTCTCGCCTGCCATCGAGCCCGACGTATCGAGGATCACCGCCATCGCGACCGGCCGCGCCGACGTGCGATCACGCGTCGCCGGTGCCGTGACGCGGATCTCGGCGTAGACGTGACGCTCACCGTTGGCAGCGACCGCGCCTTGCGAGAGCGCGACGCGGCCTTGCAGCGAAGGGCCGCTGAATTCGATGCGCGGCGAAGGTCCGGTGCCGACATGCGTCTGGATCGAACCGCTGGCGCTGGTCACGCCGGGAGCGCGGATCAACACGATCGCGCCGGCAGCGAGAGCGATGGTGCCGATGGCGAGGGCACGAGCGCGATGTCTACGAGCGAGCAACACGGGGACGTTCATGGACACAACCTCCCAAAAGGCAGCGCGCTCCCATGACGTCGCCGTGCAGTCGATCGCCTGATGCGATGCCGCGAGCGAAGCGCTTCGAAGGGAGCGTGGGTCTTCAGACGTACCGAGACGCGAAACGATTTGGTAACCGACTCGAATCGTGTGCGACGTGCCTGCGGTGCGTGTCGCACATCGTGCTCCGACCGCGCGAACGCGGCGAGCGATGCGATCCGACAACAGGTAGATCGTTTCGTTCTCCCGTCCGTCGGAGGCGAGCGGAGGACGTTCATCCATGCGTCACTTGATCCCCGCCGCCATCATTTCGCTCTTCGGGTGTGCCGCGCACGCCCAGTCCGTCGCACCGCCCACGCAGATCCACGTGTCCGTCCAGGGCCATGGACAATCCGCGGTTCCGACTGTCACCCAGTCGGGGTGGATCAACGCTGCGCCCGTGCAGTCGCGCGTCGTCGTCGGAAGCGACGGTCAGACGTACGTCGGCGTGTGGATCGATACGCCGCAAGCGGTGGAGCAAGTGCAACGCGCGCCGGTCGACCTGGCGCTCGTGATCGACAACTCCGGTTCGATGTCGGGCGAGAAGATCCAGAACGCACGCATGGCCGCCTCGAGTCTTCTCGAGTCGCTGTCCGACGGCGACATCGTATCGGTCTACGCATTCTCCAACGACGTGACCGAGGTCGCGCCGCCGACCGTCGTGAACGCATCCTCGCGCGGCGCCCTCATCCAGCGTGTCGCGATGATCCAGCCGATGGGCGGTACGAACATGTTCGACGGCATTCGCGTCGGCGAGGCGCGGCTAGGCGAAGCACCGGCGACGCATGCGATTCGGCGGCTCGTTCTCATCAGCGATGGGATGGCGAACGTCGGTCCGTCGTCCCCCGAAGAACTCGGAAACCTCGCGGCGAACGGCACCGAGAGCGGCGCGCAGGTAAGCGCGATCGGCGTCGGGCTCGAGTACGACGAGCGAACCCTCGGAGCACTCGCGATGCGCAGCAGCGGACGGCTCTATCACTTGCAGCAGCCCTCGCAGATGGCGTCGATCCTTCGCGACGAATTGCACTTGCTGGGGCAGACCGTGGCGACCGACGCGTACATCGAACTCGATGCCGCGCCGGGGGTCGAACTCCTCGGCGTCGAATCGGCGGCGTCGCAGACGGTGAACGGCCACGTGCGCATCCCACTCGGATCGTTGTTCGGCGGTCAGCATCGTGAAGTGCTGGTGCGCGTGCGAATCCCCACGGTTGCAGCGGGAGCGCGCTCGGTCGGCAATGCACAGCTCGTGTTCCGCGATCCGGTCGGCGCGCGCGCCACGCATGCACAGAACGTTGCGATGAACGTCGATGTCGTGCGTGACACCCATGCTGCAGCGGCGAGCCGGGACGCACGCGTGTCCACGATGGTCGCGAGCTTCGAGGCGGCACAGGCGCAGATCCGCGCGTCGCAGCAGCTCTCGCACGGGCAGAACGCAGAGGCCGCCCAGACCCTCGCCGACGCCGAGACGAACTTGCGTGCGGTCGCCGCGAACGCGCCGGCCGCGCAGCGTGAGCGAATCATGCGTCAGACCGAGAGCGTGCATCGCGGACGTGCAGCCGCAGCGGCCCCCGCATCAGCGGGTGCAGGTCGAGCGAGCGCATTGCAGATCAACGCCGACGCCTACGACGCGATGGGGCTGTAACGAGCCGACCCGCTGGACGCGGACCGTACGCCGCGAGCGACACCGTTCTTCCCGCGTGTGCCGCTCCCGACGACATCGTCCGCGTTGACCGCCGCCACTGATCGCGCGCGTCACCGATCGCCTCACCCCCGAAAACTCCCGCGTTCTTCCTGCGTTTACATCCGCGCTCGCAGTCGATCATCGGATCGCTTTGGCCATGCGATGGTCGAGGCACGTTGCGTGCTCCCGAGAGAGTGCGCGTGCATCTTCGCCACGCGGCGGAGCAGCGCAGGAAGAACGCATGGAGCTTTCGAGCCTTCCCACCAACGTAATCTGGATGTCGATCATCATGATGGTCCCTGCGGCGATCGCCGCCGGCGTCGTCCTTACCGGCATCACGATGTACTTCGTTCGCAAGCTGATGGCGTCGGGTCAGAGACCTCTGCGTGACGTTCGGATGTCGTTGCGAACCGG
>CBIHQZ010000086.1:0-11720 GCA_966212315.1 uncultured Myxococcales bacterium | reverse complement strand
CAGCCTCGGCACAGGGCCACCATCGATCCCGCCCTCGCCCGGTCCCGGGAGAGGGCAGTCGCGCCAGCGACGGGTGCGGGCAGGCGAGCGCATTCGTGACCAATGCTCAGGCGGCAGCGGGGGTGAGGTCGCCCTCCCCTCACCGAAACAACTGCCACGTCCCCGATACCAACCCGTACCGCACGATCGGATACGCCCCGGCGACGAGTACCGCGCTCCATGCCGCGGCCTGCATCGCGCCGATCTTTCGCAGTACTTCGAACGCAGCCACACGCGCACCTTCCCGCCGCGTCTGGAAGAGCACCGCGAGGGCGGCGACGCCGGTGAGAAACGCGATGGCGACGCCCGCGAGAACGATCGGTCCCGCCGGTGCCGCTTCGCCGTGGAGCAGGCAATACGGGCAGCGATGATCGGGGGTTTCGTACACGTACGGCGCCACCACGTCGGTCACGGCACGCAATGCGAGTGCGCCGCCCGCGACGCCGAGCACCGATGCGAATGCAGCACGAACCGCGGTCGCGCGTCGCGCGAGCAGAACACCGGTCACGATCGCCAGTGCGCCCGCACCGCCGGCGAGGGCGAGTTCGGCGAAGCGCGCGCCGCCGACGTGGGCGTCGCCGCCGCCGTTGCTCGCGCTGTCGACGAAGACCGAGCAGCAGGTGGCAACGACGTCGAGATCGAGGCCGAAGAAATATCGAACGCTCGCGAACGTGTCGCTCACCACGAACGCGGCCACTACCAATGCGAGCGCCGCCAGTGCGCGCACGAGCGAGCCGCGTCGCAAGCGAACATCGACGCTTCGCGTGCCGAGCCACGCCGCACAGGCCGCGGCCGCGGCGATCGACGCCATCAACGCACGCGAGCCCCACGGATTCGAACCAAAGACGCCGAACGCGCACATCGCGCCGCGAATCGAACCCGAGAGCCGGTCCGATGCGATCACGGTGAACAGCGACGCGAAGATCTCGAGTGTGAATGCGACCGACAGCACCGTGCCGATGAGTTCGCTCTGCCGTTCGAGATCGAGCGTGCGTTCGTCGGGCGAACCTGCCACGCGGTAGCGCGCCAGCACTCGCAAAGCCCCGGCCCCCGCGACGAGACTGAGTATCGACGCGAGCACGCCCAGCATCAGACGCGCGAGGATCCATGGGTTCGCGAGGTGCGCCATCGTCGCGCTACTCGTTCTGCGACGTGATCACGCCGTCGGCAATCTCGACCGTCGTGGCGTCACCGATGGCGTCGTGGATGCGCGGGTCGTGAGTAGCCAGCAACACCATCGCGCCGCGGGCTCGGTGTTCGGCAAGCATCGTGGCAAGCGTACGCACGTGCGTCGCGTCGAGATGCGCGGTCGGCTCGTCGAGGAGCAAGAGACGCGGCGCGCGCAAGAAGGCGCGTGCGAGGGCGACGCGCTGGCGTTCGCCGCCCGAGAGCGTGTCGATGTTCGAGCGCGCGAGCCCTTCGATCCCGAAACGCGCCAGCATTGCGTGTCCCGCGGCGATGCTGGCCCGATCGATCGCACCATCGGGCACGTGCGCGAGCAGCACGTTCTCGAGAGCCGTCATCCGCGGCACGAGCGCGAGCCCTTGCAGCACGATCCCCATCGCATCGCGACGAACCCGCGCGCGATACGCCTCGCGCAGTCGCGAGAACGCCTCGCCGCCGAACATCACTTCGCCCGACGTCGGCAGCACGATCCCCGCCGCGAGTCCGAGCAGCGTGCTCTTTCCCGCGCCACTCGCGCCGCGCAAGACGATGGCTTCACCCGGTCGCAGCGCGAGCGAGACGTCGCGCACCGCGAACACTTCGCCGCGCGCCCCATCGCGGTAACGCTTGGTCACCCGCTCGATCGCGAGGCCTTCGGTGGTCGATTCCGCCGACGCACGCGCGTCGCCGTCGCGCGCGATGCTCACCCCGGGCCCGCCACGTCCCAGCGAAGATCCGCGGTGCCGAGCGCGCCGCCGAATCGCAGGACGAACCAGTGGGTTCCGGATCCGAGCACTTCGGTGTCGACACCGTCGATCACGGTGCGCCGCGGAAAGTGAATGCGGAACACCTGACGCCACGGGCTCGAATACGGGAAGTACTCGCGGTCGGCGGCAGTGAGGCGGCGATCCATTTCGATGCGTACCGGTGCGACTTCGACGCCGCGATCGTTCACGAGACGAACGCGCCATGCGCTGAGTGCCCGCGTGAGATCACCCCAGCGAAGGTTCTGTGTTTCGAGCGCGACGTAGAACTCGTGATCCTGACGGCTGCGATCGATCGCGGTCGCCAGCGTCTGCTCACGCTCGGCGGCTGACAGCGTTGCGTCGTGGGCGTACCTGGCGACGTAGGCCGAGCGGAAATCCGCCGACAGAAACGTGGCATCGACCGCGAGCCGCTGATCGGCGCCCTGGAACGTCATGACGTTCGACGAGCGCGTCCATTGCTCGAGCTTTCGTTCGTAGTCACGCTCGCTGTAGTTCCGCGGCGTCTGCGCGAGACTCACCGGCAACGGCCTCGGGCATCCGGCGAGCGCGAGGCACGCACCGAACGCGATCGCGATGCGATGGCGCCGCATCGGATTCACCGCACGAAGTCCGATCGCGAGAAGAGAGCGGTGACCTTCACCCCGTGCGCCGCGAGGTTCTCGACCGCGCCTTCGCGACGATCGACGAGCGCGAACACTTCATCGACGACGAACCCTGCTTCGCGCAGCCGATCGATCGCGGTGCGGGAACTTCCGCCGGTCGTGAGCACGTCTTCGAGCAACGCGACCCGCGCGCCCTCTCCTGCGGCCCCTTCGACGAGCGCTTTGGTCCCGTGGTCTTTCGCTTCTTTGCGCACGTAGAGCGCATCGCGGGCGCGTCCGCGCTGGAAGCTGATCAACGCAACCGCACTCGCGAGCGGGCACCCGCCCAGCGCCACGCCGGCTACGTTGTCGAACGCGCGACCGTTCCCCGCGTCTTCCGCGGCGAACACGGCATCCGCGAGCGCTGCGCCCGCGAGCGCGTGCCCTTCGGCGGTGAGCATCACCTTTTTGCAGTCGATGAAGAAGTCGCTCGTCTTGCCCGACGCGAGCGTGAAGGTCCCGGCGCGGTATGCATCGCGACGCAATCGCTCGAGCAATCGCGTCCGATGATCGTCGCTCACGATTCGTCTCCGCGGCGCTGGATCCGGGTTCGACCGCGCGGGAGCTTCGGCATCTTCGGCACTTCGGTCGACGCGGAACGCGCGGATTTGGCACTCGCGACGGGAAACTCACGTGTCGCCGCGCTGGCGCGTTGTTCGCGCGACACGGTCTTCTGCGCGGGCTTCTGCGCGGGCAATGCCGCGTGCGCTGTGGGAGGAAGCGCAGCCGGTGGCGGCGGCGGCGCGAACTTCGGTGCCCGGCCTCGCACGCTCGACCGCGACTCGGGTTCGATCTGCTTCGCACGCGGCGCTCGCGACGACTTCGCCGGAAGCTTCTTCGCAGGCGCGTTCTCTTCGTGCGGCGACTGCAATTCGCCGCGGAACACACCGCCCTCTTCGACCAGCATCTTCGGCGCGCGCACGCGGGCCTCGATCCGTCCGCCCTCGAGCACTTGCACCAGACCGTGCGCGGTCGCGCTTCCCGCGAGCAGACCCGCGACTTCGATCGTGTCGGCTTCCACGTCGGCCTCGACGATCCCGCCCTCTTCCACCGTGAGTTTCCCCGCGATGGTCAGCGCGCCACGCACGCGGCCGGCGACTTCGAGCTCGCCCTCGCCACGAATGCTCCCCTCGACCGTGAGACCTGCTTCGATCCGACTGCTCATTCGCTCGGCAGCATAGCCGGTTTCCGCGTGATCGGGTCTGCTATCCTCCGCGCCCAAGCATGCAGGCACCTACGACTCCGGGCGGATCGACGCCCATGGAATCGCCTCGAATCGAGCGCGAAGAACAACTCCTCTCCCCTTTCACCGCAGCGTTCGCGCAAGGCAAGACCCCTCGCATCGGACTGGAAGCCGAGAAGTTCGGCATCCGCACGGATGGCACTCCCCTTCGCTACGGCGACCCGCACGGTGTGCCGGCTCTCTTCGACGAACTCGCGCAGCGTTTCGGCTGGACGAAGGAATCGGAAGTGCCCGGCGGCCCGCCCCTCGCGCTCACCCGCAACGGCGCGTCGATCACGCTCGAGCCGGGATCGCAGTTCGAACTGTCGGGCGCACCGCACGAAGACGTGCACGCCGTGATGGCCGAGGTCGAAGACCACAAGCGCGAACTCGCCGCCCTCGAGAGCGCCCGCGACCTTCGCTGGCTCGGCCTCGGGTTCCATCCGTTCGCACATCCGCACGACCTCGATTGGGTGCCGAAGCTCCGCTACCCGATCATGCGCGATTACCTCCCTACGCAGGGTCGATACGCGCTCGACATGATGCGGCGGACGGCGACGGTGCAAGCGAACTTCGACTTCGCCAACGAACGCGAAGCCATGACGCGTTTGCGTGTCGCTCTCGCGCTGTCGCCACTTGCACAAGCGCTCTTCGCGAACAGCGCCGTGTACGAAAACATTCGTCACCCGATCAAGAGCCACCGTGCGGAGGTATGGCTCGATGTCGACAACGGACGCGCGGGCATGCTCCCGTTCGCGTGGAAGTCCGACGCGTCGCTGGGTGACTACGTGCGCTGGGCGCTCGCCGTCCCGATGTTCCTGGTGAAGCGAGACAACCGCGTCATCCAGAACACGCGCCAGACGTTCGCCGAATTCATGGCCCACGGTCTGGAAGGTCATCGCGCGACGATGAGCGATTGGGAAACGCACCTGAACACGCTCTTCCCGGACGTGCGACTCAAGCGAACGCTCGAAGTGCGCACGGCCGACAGCGTTCCCGCGCACTACAGCGCGGCGCTCCCTGCGATGTGGGCGGGCGTGCTCTACGACGCCGACGCGCTCGGCGCGGTGGGCGAGCTGCTCCTGCATTTCGGCTACGAAGCCTGGGACGCGGCGCGGCCGCTGATCCCCGCGCATGGACTCGCCACCCGCGTGAAGGGCCACACGCTGCAAGACCTCGCGTTGCGCGTGCTCGATCATGCCTCGCGTGGTCTGGCGCGTCGCGCTCGCAAGGACGCGCAGGGTCGCGACGAACGCGTGTATCTCGAGCCCCTCATCGAACTCGCGGCTCGCGGACTGAGCGTCGGCGACGCCGTGCTCGGCGATTGGCGTGAGGGCGGGATGCGCGAACGAACTGCGTTGATGGACCGCGCGCGTTACTGATCGGCGACGGGCCGGGCAACCCGGCTCGCCACTGCGCGATCCGATGGCAGGGCCGCAAGCATCCCGAAGCCGAAGGGCCGGAGCACTGACCTGCGATGCGTCAGCGGTGACCGTCGCGGGACACGCTTGGAACGCCAGCCAGGCCGTCCGAGTGGTACATCGCCTACGGAGTCGCTGGCCGCCTCGGAGGCGGCGCTCTGCCGAATGAACGAATCCGCCGAAACGAGGGGCACGCTGCTCCTTGTCGAAGACGACTACGACATCCGCGAAGCCCTCAGCGGAATCCTCCGCGACGAGGGTTACATCGTGCGTGGCGCATCGAACGGCGTCGAAGGGCTCGATGCGCTGCGGGCCGATCCGAACGTCGACCTGATCATCCTCGACCTGATGATGCCCGTGATGGACGGATGGGCCTTCCGCGCCGTTCAGCGCGACGACGCCGTGTTCGGACGCATTCCGGTGTTGGTGCTCTCGGCGGACGGTGGCGCGCGCGAGCGTGTGCACGCGCTCGGCGCGGTCGCGTTCCTTCGAAAGCCCGTTCAACTCGACGCGCTACTCGACACGGTCGCCGCGAACGTTCGGCCTGCGGCCTGATGAACGTCACGTTCGGCGCTGCGCGTTCCGTTGCTCGGGCCTGAGCCGGCGGCTGATACGCGTCGCCAGGCGATTGGATTGCTGCTTCCGTTCGACGTATTCCGACCCAACGGACTCGTCGGATACGTGACGGAAATGTTGTTTCCATGGTCGAGACAGGAGGGGCGTCGACTTGCCACGGAGCGCTGAAGCGATCGCGCGCGATGCGAGCACCCCGTCGTCTCGCGAAAAGCTTCGTCTCGCCGACTCGCTGGCGCACGCCACGCACGAGGCCGTGGCGTGTCAGCTCGCGCTCGACTGGCTGCACTCGCACGCGGGTGTTCGCACGGGCCTCGCCGCGCTGCTGCGCGAAGGCGAAACGCTCGAGGGTGTCGCCGGAATCGGTGCTGTGCAGGCTCGCGTGCTCTCGCTCCGCGTCGACACGCGCGATCGCTCGCATCCGTTCGTCGCCCCGTTGCGAATGAACACCGTGCTCCATGTCCCGGGCGCTGCGTCGGCCGCGCGCACAGCGTCGGGGTACGGTCTCGAACGCAGCGCGCATCTCGTCGTTCCGCTGTGGGGCTCGGTCGACGGCACCTCGCGCGAACCGCTGGGAATCCTCGCGCTTCATGAACCGCGCAAGCTCGAAGACCGGCTCACGCACTGGGTCGCGACCTCGCTCGCGCAACGGCTCGCGGTGCTGCGATGCGTGCGAGCGCGCGACGAAGCCCAGCGCGAATTGCGCGAGACCCGTGCCTTGCTCGAACGGATCGTCGCTTCGGTGCCCGACCCCATCGTGTTGACCGACGGCGCCGGTCTACCCGTGCTCGCCAATGCCCGCGCGAGCACGCTGTTCACCGCCGCGCAGTCCGACAGCGAGCCACGCCGCCGTGCGGTCGCGGTCAACAACATGGTCTTCACGACGTCGTTCACCCGTGGCGCCGAAGCGCGGAACGAATTGCTCCTCGTCGATCCCGACGATGGGGGCAATCGACTCTACGAAGTGGTGAACGTCGACACGCCAGCCACCGGCGCGGTGCGTACGATCTCGATTCTTCGCAACGTCACCGACCTGCGGCGTGCGACACAGGAGATCGAAGCAAACCTCCGCAAACTGCGGCTCGCGGAGGCCGACGTTCGTGCCGAGCGTGATCGCCTCGATGTGATCATCGACTCGGTCGCGGATCCGATTCTCGTCACCGATCCGAGCGGCGAGATCGTGCTGATGAACGTTCCCGCGGAGCATCTGTTCACGGTGACGGCAACGAATCCGCGCGAAGATGCCCACGAGATCGTGCGAGCGAACGAAGGGCGGTTCGGTGCCTTCGTCGCCAACCTTGCCTTCTCGGGGCATGGCACTCGCTGGCGCGGCGAGATCGCACTCGCCGATCCGGCGACCAACAAGCCGATGCCGGTCGAAGCGATCGCGGGACGCATCAGCGGCGAGCACGGCGATCTGGTCGCGGTGGTGACGATTCTTCACGATCGAACCGAGGCGATCGAGAACGCGCGGCTCTACGCGCAGCTCAAAGAGGCCTCGAGCGAGTTGGAGCGCAAGGTGCGCGAGGCGACCTTCGAACTCGTGCGTCAGAACGAACTGCTGCAGCGGCAAGCGCTCGAACTCGAACAGGCCTCGAACCTGAAGTCGCAGTTCCTCGCGAACGTGTCGCACGAGTTCCGCACGCCACTGAACGCCATCCTCGGATACACGAGCATGTTGCTACAGGGCGTGTCGGGCGAAGTCTCGACGACGACGCGAAAGCATCTGTCGCGGGTCGACTCGAACGCGCGGCATCTTCTCGCGATCATCAGCGACATCCTCGACATCGCGCGGATCGAATCCGGCCGCATGCCCGTCAACGCCACGGACTTCTCGTTGGACGATCTCGTCGCCGAGATCGGCGCAGAGCTGGAGCCGATCATCGATCGCGCGTCCGTCGAGGTCCTGGTGGAACGCGACGCGGACATGCCGACGCTGCGCACCGATCGTCAGAAGGTGAAGCAGATCGTGCTCAACCTGCTGAGCAATGCGTTGAAGTTCACGCACCAAGGGTCGATCCGTGTTCAGACGCGCTTCGATGGCGACGGCGATCAGGTGACGATCGAGGTGCGAGACACAGGCATCGGTATCGACCCGAAGAATCACGAAAAGGTCTTCGAGGACTTTCAACAGGCGGACAACTCCACGACACGGCAGTACGGTGGCACCGGTCTCGGGCTCTCGATCTGCCGGCGGCTCGCACGCATGCTCGGCGGCGACGTAACGCTGAGCAGTCAGATCGGTGAGGGGTCCACCTTTACGCTTTCGATTCCGCGACGGATGAGGCGAAAATGACGATCAACGCGATGGCAGCAGATGCGAGAGACAAGCCCCTGATCCTGGTGGTCGACGACTTCGAAGACAACCGAGAGATGTACGCCGAGTTCCTGCAGTTCTCCGGGTACTCGGTCGCCGAAGCGTCAACAGGTCTCGAGGCGCTCGACAAGGCATTCGAGCTGCTCCCCGACCTCGTGCTGATGGACCTGTCGCTTCCGGGCATCGACGGCTGGGAAGCGACGCGCCGCCTCAAGCAGGACGACCGCACGAAGCACATCCCCGTCGTCGCCCTTACCGGTCACGCGCTCGCGGGACACTCGAAGGGTGCGCGCGAGGCAGGGTGCGATGCGTTCATCACCAAGCCTTGCCTCCCCGACGTTCTGGTTGCCGAGATCAAGAAGATGCTCGATGCCCGCGCCGCGAGTGCGTCGCGCTGAAGCAGGCTCGCCGAGCGATCGAGCGCCGAGCTCGAAACCCGGGCAGACATCACGACTCATCTGTCCCCTCATCTTTGTCATGCACTGCCGAGTGCCCCCGATCAGCCACCTGACGACGGGCATTTCGACGCGTCGAGAGCCGGACCAAGCTTCGTCGCATGACCAGTGCGGAAACGAACCCGTCGGAACTTTCGTTTCCCGCGCCGGGTCCATCGCGCGGCGCCATGGAGAACATGAACCCTTCGACCCGCGACGACGCAACGGACACGACCTCGATCGGACTCGCGCCCGACTCACCCGCCATTGCTGCCGCGTGGGCGCACAGCGTTCACGCACTCGGCGTCGCGGTGACGCGGCTGGTGTTCTCGAGCGCCTGGCGTGCGACGCGACGTGCGCTTCGCATCAGTGACATTCCCGCGGTCGTCGATGCGGGCGGACTCGCGCAGGAACTCACGGCGACGCCCGACACGCCTCTCGCGGTGAACACGCTCTCGCAAGCGCTCGCGACGCGACTCGTGCTCGTCGCGGGCGAAGCGTTCGTCCGACGCATGCGCGTCTCTCTCGCTAACGCGCCCGACGTCACGCGCGTCGTCGCCGAAGACGCACGAATCAGCGGACACGCGCTGCTCAGCGTCCACGATGCCCTCGCCGACTTCGACTCTGTCGACCGTGCGCTCCCGCCGGCGCTCGCCGCGCTCGACACCGTGATCCCCGTTCGTTCGGCCGTGCTGCTCGAGTCCGACTTCGACGCCGCGCGCGTCACGCTCTTCCATCGCGACGCGCTCGATGCCGCTGCGTTGCTCGAACACGACACCGCCGCCCGCACTGCGTGGGGCGAACTCGCACTCGAACCGATTTCCCGCGACGTCACCGTGACGCACCTCGCACTGCCGATCGCGCCCGCGCGCACCACCCCCCGCGTCACGGGCGTGCGCACGAACACTCGCGGCACCGTTCATCTCCCGCTCATCCGCGGCGGGCGTCTCATCGGACTGCTTCGTCTCGAACTCGACACCACGCCGACAGACGACGAACTCTCGCTGCTCGCCGCGTTCGCCACGACCCTCGCGGTCGCGCTCGCCGCGCCCGAGCGCGCATCGGTCGTCGTCGAGGCCCGCACCGCGGCTGCCGAGCACGCACATCGCGAACTGCTCGCCGTGGTGTCGCACGACCTTCGCAATCCGCTCAGCGCCATTCTGATGAGCGTGTCGTTGATGGCCCGCTCGCAGCGACAGAGCGACGCCCGCGCCGAGAACAACAAACCGATCGAAGTGATCAAGCGCTCGGCCGAGCGCTTGAACCTGTTGATCCAGAACGTCGTGGACGCCGCGCATCTCGAGGACGGCGGGCTGCAGCTTGCGCGCGATCGATACTCCATCGCACAGGTCGTCGGCGAAGCGACGCGCATGCTCGAAGTGCAGGCGACGAATCGTCAAGTAAAGTTGACGACCGAGATCGATCCCTCCGCGGGCGAGATGTCGCTCGATCGCGAGCGCATCGTGCAGACCATCGCGAACGTGCTCCACGCCACGCTGCGATTCACCCCGAAGGGTGGCGCTGTCACGGTGCGCGCGAAGCGTGTCGATTCGACGACGGTGCACTTCGAGATCCAGGACTCGAGCCCCGGCTTCGACAGCACCGAAGTGCTCCGGATGTTCGATCGACGCTGGTGGTCCGAGCGCAATCACAGTCTCGGCACCGGACTCGGCCTCGCGGTCGCGCGCGGCATCGTGCGGGCGCACGGAAGCGAGATGAACGTCGCGAGCACGCAAGGCGTGGGAAACGTCTTTTCGTTCGACATCATCGGCGAATCGTTCTGACCGAAGGCGCGAAACTCACCCGGCTCTGCCGCGGCAGCCGCGATGAACGTGGCCCGCAAGGCGCAGAAAACGTCATTTCGTTCGACGTCACCGGCGAAGCGATCGGACCGAACGCGCGTTTCGTTACGTCGCGATCGAGAACTGCTGCGCGAAGTTGCGCCGCACGTTCGCTCGCGGGCATCATCGACGACATCGCGCGGTCAACAGGGGGACGCGCGCGACGGTTCGGTCGCTTGCAGATCTGCACGCGCGCGGACCGAGTTTTCCACAGGAGCCAGGACAGTCGAACCGCGCACCCCACTTTGAAGCGGCTCGACCCGCGCTAGAGTGCGCGCACTCGACTCGCAATCGTCGCAGCGATTGAAGAACGACAACGCAGAGGGGGATTCGAAATGGCAAGCGTGACTATTTGGATGGTTGCCCGTGGCAGCAATTTCGTCGGCGATCGTCGACTTTCGCGAACGCCCGATGACACGACGACGACGACGTCGTCCGCACCGCTGACGCGCTCGGCGGGCGGCGCCGCCGAACCGGCGCACCACGGGGTAAACGGCAACGGACATGGCACAGGCAGCGCGACGCGTCGTCGCGTGATCGAAGCGGGCGCGCGTGTGTTCGCGGATCTCGGCTTCCACGCCGCGACGAAGGAACGCATCGGGGCGGCAGCCGGCTTCTCGCATCAGACGGTGCGCGATTACTTCCGCACCAAGGAAGGGCTCCTCGCCGCCATCGTGTGCGACGCATGGAAGTCGGTGCTCACCGCGATGACCGCGCGCCCCGACGCCGCGCCGATCGAGCAGCTGCTCGCCGGCTACGATGCGCTCGACGCACTGACCCGCAGCCGCCCGGCCGAGGCGCGTTGCGTGCTCCACGAAGCGCAGATCGCCGGACCGAAGGGCGCACCGCTCCACGTGCAGGAAGAGATCGGCTTCAAGCGCGCGATCGAACAGATCATCACCAATGCGAGCGGCATCCGTGGCGCCGCAACGGCCACCCGCGCCGAGATCCTCGTCGCCGCGATGGAAGCGCTCACGCGCCCGAACGTGGTTCACGCCGAAGGCGAGATCCGCATCACGTACAGCAGCGACGACGCGCGCCAGAGCTTCCGCATGCTCGCCGAGTCGATGCTCATGCGCGCTTCGTAGTCTCTCCTTCCATCAAGCACCGTCTCGACGCCCACGGCCTGGAGTATCCTCCGCACGGCGCGCGCCTATCGCGTGTGCGTTCGGAGGACTCCCGGCATGGCGCAGTCGATCGAGAGCGTTCTCAAAGAATCGCGGTTGTTCGTGCCCGACGAGGAGTTCTCGTCGAAGGCGCACGTGCGCAGCCTCGAGCAATACCGAGCGCTCTACGAAGAG
>CBIHQZ010000085.1:0-11724 GCA_966212315.1 uncultured Myxococcales bacterium | reverse complement strand
TACGCATCGCGGTCGCGCTGACAGGTTGCGCGATCGCCGTGACCGCACTCGCTGCCGATGCCGAGGCCTATGTTCGACTGTACGGCGCGCAGCACGCAGCGCTCGGATTCGCGGCACTCGCGGGGATCACGCTCGTGCGCGGCGCGTTGCCGATTTCGCATCGGGGTATGCGCGCGCGGACGATCGCCGCGATCGCTCTCGGGGTCGCCGCGCCGATGGCTCTCCGTCTCCGGGATGACGCACGAGCGTACGCGGCGCAGCGAGGTGTCCTTCTGGTCGATGCGATGTGGGCGACTCATCGCGATGTGCATTCACTGCCGCGACTCGCGCCGCCGACGAGGCCCGCCGGACCCGCGACGCACGCCCTCGCGAACCGTCCGTCGCTCGTCGTCGTCATCACGGTCGATGCACTTCGCTTCGACGCCGCGATGAACAACGCGCTCCTCGGGTTCCAGACCATCCGGAACAACGCGGTGCGATTCGACCATGCCTATGCAACCGCGGCGTGGACGGTGCCCAGCGTGTATTCGCTCATGACCGCTCGCGGTCCGTGGCGTACCGCGTTCACGCCCACGATGTTCGTCGGCGACACGCCCGTCGAGTACCGCGGTCGCGATCGCAATCCGCGTCGCGTCTGGCCGCTTCCGATGCGTGATCGCGCGGCGACGCTGGCAGAGGCGATGCACGCCGCCGGATATCGCACCGCCACGTGCGCATCGCTGCCGTTCTTCGTGCGCGAGGGCGGCATCGTCCGGGGGTTCGACGATGTCGACGATGGCGTGTACCGGACGCGCAATCGATCGCTGCGCGGCACCACGTCCGACATGCTGACCGCGTGCGGGCTCGCGATGATCGAACGCGCGCATGGGGAACCGCTGTTTCTCTGGCTTCATTACAGCGATCCGCACGAGCCGTATTCGCGTCACGAAGGCATCAGAGTGCATGGCGATGCGGATACGGACCGCTACGCCGGCGAGGTCGCATTCGTCGACGAGCACCTGCGCGGACTGCTGGCGAACATCCATCGGCGCGTCGGCCTCGGTAGAACCCTGCTCGTGCTCACTGCCGACCACGGCGAGGAATTCGGCGAACACGGTGGTAGCTACCACGCGGTCACGCTCTACGACGAAGTCGCGCACGTGCCGCTCTTCATCGCGGCGCCCGGCGTTCCGTCACGCGATGTGCACGACAACGTGTCGCTGATCGACGTCGCACCGACGATTCTCGAGCTGATCGGCGCGCCCTCGTTGCCCGAAGCCGAAGGAGTCTCGCTCGCGGCGGAGGTGCAGGGGACCGCGAACAGGAATGCGTCACGGGTGATGTTCGCCGAATCGATACGTTACGGGCGTGGCGTCCGTGCGGCCTTCGATGGTCGGTGGTCGCTCATCTACGAGGCGCGGGCGGGGACGTACGAACTCTTCGACCGCGCGAACGATCCCGGGGAACAGTACGTCGTGACCGACTCGCATCGCGACGTCGCCGCGCGGCTCGCTCGCGCGATGAATGTCCCGGCGCCGTAACACGCAGTCATGCGACCTCGACGCTTTCGCCCGAGCGCATTTCGACGCGTTCCCCCGCGGCCGTGACGATCACGATCCCACCCGTCGGCGACAGGGATTCTGCACGCCCCGCGACACCGTCGATCTGCACTTCAGTCCCCAGCGTGTCGCAGCATCGAGAAACCTCGCCGACGATCCCGGCCGGGGCGCGTACGACTGCATCGATTCGTGATTCGAGTGCAACGAGCAGCGCGCACAGTACCTCGGGGCGCGCGATGTCCGCGCCGCGTGCGATGCGCAGCGTGGTGGCGCGTTCGCGCAGTTCGTCGGGGAGGCTCGCGCCGCGCACGTTGAGGCCGATACCGAGGACCGCATATGCCAGCGTGTCACCGCGAATCGCGCCTTCGACCAGGATGCCAGCGACCTTCTTCCGATCGATTCGCACGTCGTTCGGCCACTTGATCGTCACTCGCTCGGGCGCGACGAAGTGCGCGACCGCATCTCGCACCGCGAGCCCGGCTGCGAGGGTCAGAAGCGGCGCCACATCGGGACGCATCGACGAGCGCACGACGACACTGAGATAGAGACTGTCGCCAGGCGGCGAATGCCACGAACGCCCGCGCCGTCCCCGTCCGCTGGTCTGCGAGTCGGCGACGATCGTGAGCCCGCTCGCTGCACCAGCCTGCGCCGCGGTTCGCGCGTCGTCGTTGGTCGAGCCGGTCTCGGCTTTCAGTACGAGCGGGCGACCGAGCCACTTCGTCGGCAGGCGTCGCGTCGCGAGCGGCGTCAGGTCTTCCACGAGCCGCGCACGGTGAGATCGAGTCCGATGTCGACCGCGCGTGCCCCGTGCGTGATCGAGCCGACAGAGAGAATGTCGACGCCGAGCGCGCCGAGCGTGGGAATGCGCTCGAGCGACAAGCCACCCGAGATCTCGAGAATCGGTCGCGTCGACTGCTTCTTCACTCGTTCGACGGCTTCGGTGCACGTCGCGTTGTCGAAGTTGTCGAGCAAGATGATGTCGGCGCCTGCCGCGATTGCTTCATCGAGCATCGCGAGGCTGTCGACTTCGACTTCGATGCGAAGCGGATGCGGCGCAGTCGCGCGCGCGCGTTCGATCGCGGGACGGACCCCGCCGCACAGCGCAATGTGGTTGTCCTTGATGAGCACGCCGGAACCGAGATCGTTGCGATGGTTCACGCCGCCGCCGCAACGAACCGCGTAGCGTTCGATCGCTCGCAAACCCGGCGTCGTCTTTCGGGTGTCGGTGATGCGCGTCGGAGATCCTTTGGGCACGGCGTCGACGAACGTGCGCGTGCGCGTCGCGACGCCGCACATCCGTTGCAAGAGATTCAGCGCGACGCGTTCGCCGGTGAGCACCGAGTGCCCGGGGCCGTGCACGCGCGCGACGATGGTTCCGCGATCGACGTTCGAGCCGTCGGGACGCTCCACGGTGACTTCGACTCGTTCGTCGAGCATCCGGAACACTGCGGCCGCTACGCCGATGCCGCTTACCACCAGAGGCTCGCGCGCGCCGAACGTCCCTTCGGCGATCGCATCGGGGGGGACGACCGATCGGGTCGTGACGTCCGCGGCCGCGAGATCTTCGGCCAGTGCCGTCTCGATGATGCGGCGAACTTCGAGGGGCGAGAGTTCAGCGGGCGAGGGGAGGGCTGCGCGGTTCGACATGCGCTGGATTTCTAGCGCATCGGCAGTGTGTCCGTCACGTCGTCGCTTTCTTGGTGATCCGGCGCGGATTCGTATTCTGCGCGCGTGAAGGTCCGCCGCATCGCCGCGTCGGTCGCGATGGCGACGGCGCTCCTGGTTTCAGCGCATCCGTCGCACGCGACTGATCGCTGGTCGCGTCCGTACCCGGGCGTTCGGCACCTTCATCGCACGTTCGGGCCCTTCGACTATCACGTGCTCTCGATCGATCTCACCGATCCGCGAGTCACCTTCGTGACCACGCCCGAGGCCGTGACCCTCCCGCGTGCCAGCGACGACCGCCCGCGTCATCACTGGATGCAGACGACCACGTTCGCGCGCATGACCGGCGCGGACATCGCGATCAACGGCAACTACTACGAGATCTCTCACGCGAAGCATTCCACTTGCGGCTTCACCATGTCGGCCGGCTCCGCGTGGCATTCCACGTATGAAGATCATCGACTCGATTGCGTCGACTCCGTCGGTTTCGGTGCGCACGGCCGCGTTACTTTCTTCGACTCGAGCGATCGTCTCTTCGGGCCGGCACCCGAGGAATGGATGCGTGACGTCCTCACGGGGAGCCCTCGATTGCTGCGCGACGGCGAGGTCGTCATCGCAACGCACCCGCACCACGCTCTCTCGCGCAATCCGCGAACCGCCGTTGGGCTCTCGCGCGACGGTCACACCCTCTATCTACTGGTTGTGAACGGACGCGAAGGGCACGCGCAGGGCATGACGTGTCAGGAGGCGGCGCGAACGCTCCATGCCGCTGGTGCGTGGAACGCCGTCAATCTCGATGGCGGCGGCTCGTCGTCGCTCTATATCGGTCGCGAGCGAGGACTCGTGTCGACAAGCGCCGATGGATTCGAGCGCCCCGTAGGAAACCACTTCGGGATCGCGTTTCGCGACGCCCCGATGGGTGACGTAGAGCCGCTGCGTGAGCCGGTCCCGCGGTCGCTCGTCGCTGAAACAGCGCCGCCGCGCGTTCCGCTCGCGCGGTTGAAGTTCGCGAAGCTGGCGGCCCTCGCGTCGCGTTCTGTTCGCGATGCGACGCGCGGATCGCTTGCCACGGTGCTGTCGTCTCTCGCGATCGGCGCGATCACCACCCGCAAGCGACGGACGCGATCACGACGGCCGTGATGCACGCTCGCCGCGAAGGCGCGCCGGATCCATGTCGTGCTTGCGACAAAGCTCGCGGAGATGTCCGCGATCGACGCCTGCCCGTCGCGACGCTTCCGAGAGATTGAACGCGCAGTCGTTGAGCAGCTTCGCGAGGTATTCCCGCTCGAACGCATCGACGGCAAGCTGCTTCGCGGCGTGGAAGTCCATCGCGTCCATCGTGGGCGGTACGACGGTCGGAGCCTGCGCGAGGAGCGCCTGAACCTCTTCGCGCGTCACGCGCGACGTCGTTGCGTCGTCGTCGCTGCGGTCGTTGTCGCATTCGGTCAGGTGCGTAATGACCCGACCAGCGCCCGCGCGGAGCGCAGCAGTTTCCACGATGGAGCGCAGCTCGCGGACGTTCTCGCGATACGTGCGTTGTGCGAGCGTTTCGAGCACACACGGCGCGATCGTCGCGTCGAGGCAGCGCGCGAAGTACTCCGCGAGCGTACCGACGTCTTCGGTGCGCTGGCGCAGCGAGGGAACACGAATCCGCGCGACCGCGAGGCGGAACATCAGGTCCTTGCGGAAGTGCCCGACGGCGACTTCGTGTTCGAGCGATCGATGGGTCGACGCCACCACGCGAACGTTCACCGGCACGTATGCGTCGCCACCGACCGGGCGGATCTCACGCGTGTCGAGTGCACGCAGCAGCGCGCCCTGTACATCGAGCGGCAACTCACAGATGCCATCGAGGTACAGCGTGCCGTGGGTCGCACGCCGGAACGCGCCCTCGGACGAATTCGCGAGACCGCTCAAGGCGCCGCGAACGTAACCGAACAGTTCGGCCGCCACGCGATCGGGTGCAACGCTCGTGCAGTCGAACACCACCAGCGGTCCGCGATTCCGCGTCGATCCTGCATGCAGCGCCCGCACGACGCCGTCTTTCCCCGACCCCGGCTCGCCTTCGATCAGGACGGTCAGGTTCGTCGCCGCAGCGCGGTGGATCAGCGTGCGAAGGCGATCCATTGCTGCACTCGAACCCACCAGTTCGGAGGCACCGCGCGGACGCGGCGATCGCTCGTCTTCGATGCCGACGCGCAGCGAGACATGGCGCCCGAGCAGCAGCACGGCGTCGTCTTTCAACTCCAGCTCTCGCACCAGCCGGCCCGCTTGGTACGAACCGTTGCTCGTCGCGAGGTCCACGAAGGTCACACGTCCGTCGCGCGCTCGGATCTCGGCGTGATGGCGCGAGACGTACGGATCGTCCACGACGATGTCGTTGTCGGCATCGCGGCCGATGCGAACGACGCCTTCGGTCATGCGATACGTGCCCGCGCGGCTCGACGTGGTGATCTCGACCAGCCGACGCGCCGATTCGGTCGCGGGCGAGAGCGTGTTGCTCACGCGAGCATTGGCGTTGCGCGGTCCGACGAGGGTGGCGTGTGAAGTCATGCGAGCGGCCATCGCAAGCGACGTGCCGAGCGTGGGTTCACCGAATTGCTGTGAGTTATTTCTGACGATGGGGCGCCGCCCATGGGGACGGGACCCTCCAATCATCAGCGCATGGTGACGCCGCTCCCCACGATCGAGTCACCAGCGTTCGACTCGCCATCCGCGCCGCCACGCCAGCACGCGGAGTCGCGGGTCGGGATTCACGATCACCGGCTCGCCGACGCGCTCCAGCATCGGTCGGTCGCTGATCGAGTCCGTGTAGAACGCGCTGCGCGCGAGGTCGATGTCGTTCGTTCGAGCCCAGGTCTCGGCAACGCTCACCTTGCCGGCGCCGTAACAGATCGGATCGCGCACGGTACCTGTGAACGCGCCGTCGAAGACCTCGAGTTCGGTGGCGAGGACATGCTCGATGCCGAGGGCGCGCGCGACCGGTTCGGCCGCGTACGGCGTCGAACTCGTGAGGATCGCGCAGACGTCGCCGGCTTCACGCCGCCTCGCGACTTCGGTTCTCGCTGCGTCGGTCACATGGGTCATCACTTCGGCGGCGATCCATCGGTCCATTCGCGCGCGAAAGCCCGCTTCGTCGACGCCCTTCATCCCGAGCGCCACGCGGCGAACGATGGCAATCGCGTCGATCGCCCCGAACGTGTAGCGAGCGAGATACATCGCCGTTCGTGCGAGATCGCGTCTTCGAGCCTCCCCGCGTCGCACCTGCCAGCGAACGAAGAGCGCCGCGGTGTTCACTCGAACCAGCGTGCGATCGAGATCGAAGAGCGCCGCGCGGCGTTGCATCGGTCAGCGTCCCTCGAGCCATAGCTCGAAGACGTTCGAGATCGCGTGAAGGAACACCGCCGCGCCGATGCCGCCGCGCCACACGCGCACCACGCCGAAGAGCAGTCCCGGGAAGAACACCACTGCGCGCGCGATCGTCGGCTCGACCGTGACGTGCGTGAGCGCGAACAGCGCCGAAGTGATGACGATCGGAAGGATCATGGCGCGCAGGCGCGGTTTGAACTCCAGATCGCGCGCGACACCGAAGAGGTCACCGAGACGCGTCTGCACGAATCCTCGGAAGTACATCTCCTCGGTGAGCGCCACCGCGAGGAGGTTCGTGAGGATCGTCTTCACGTGATCGCCGTCGAGCGCGAAGTGGCGCGCGGCCGGGATGCGATTGAAGAGCGGCCAGCACGCCGCGTAGATCGGGAGCACGACGGCGGACACGGCGACCGCGACGCCGAGCTCGCGGAATGCACCCGGGATGGATTCGACGACGGCACGGACGAGCGAACGTTCGTCGCCCGACTTGCCGGGGAAGATCCCGCCGAGGCGGATGCCGTAGCGCTTCGTGTCGTCGTCGTCGGACCGCACCGACCAGAGCGCGCTCACGAGAAACAACGCGCCGATGAGCTCGTGCAGTCCGAACTGCATCGGCGTCTTGCGCGAAAACGCGAAGACCAGCGCGTCGGTGATCGCATACGAGACGACGAGCTGGCGCAGCGCGCGGGATCGTTCGGGGCTCATGGATGGGCGCGCGGGGTGGGTGTCGAAGCGGCGGATGGAAAGATCAGTTCACCGAATGAGGGTCGCTCACCGCGGTCGCGGGAACGGGATCGTTCGCGCTCGCGGCGGGCTGGCCCGGAACGGGCGGCGGCTGCGACATCACGCGCGCGACTTCGGCGTCCATTTCGCCGCGCAGCATCATCCCGAACATCTTGAAATCGGAGATCAGCGACCAGAGCGGGTACTGGAACGTCGCGGGGCGATTCTTCTCGATGAAGAAGTGCGAGACCCACGCGGGACCGTAGCCGGCGACGAGCGCAGCGGCGACGAGCGAGGGCTTTCGCAATCGAAGCGCCGCGGTGACGAGCGCCATCGATGCCGCGGTTCCGACGAAGTGGAACTTCCGCGTCAGCGGCTTCGAGTGTTCGCGAACGTAGTAGGGCCAGAACTCTTCGAACGTGCGAAAGCGGTCGCTCATGGGGCCGGAGCCTAGCGCGAATGCGGCGCGGCGGGCAGTTCACCCGGGTGCGACGATCGACGCGGCGCCGCCCGACGCCGTCGCGCGAGGGGCACGGGCCATCACTCACCCTTCAAGACTCGGGCCGTGAATCGTTGAAATTCCCGCGAAAATCCTCGGGACCTTTCTTGACCCCGCATTTTGTGCGCGCTAGAGCAGCGGGGCTCGGAGTGCGGGCGCAGGGAGTTATGTCGTCGTCGTCACGTTCGGGCGTATTGCGGTTCCGCCGCAGTACTCGTGAGCGTGTCGTCGCGATCCGGGGCGCGATGGTTTCGCCGTCGTCCACGGTCTCCATGAACAGCGCCGTCTATTGGGAGGCCTGACTTGGATCGAGTGTCGGCGGATCGTTGCTTCCTTGTATCGAGCGTCGGCGCTTTGCGGGCTTCCGTAGAGTTCTGCGCGTCGGTGCAACCGGCGACGTCGGCACGTTGTTCCCGCACGAGGCAGATCTTCTCGGCCGAGGGCGCCGAATGATCCCGTCGAACGTTCGCGAAGAAGTCCGCGCTCGCACGGACATCGCCGATCTCATCGGGCAGTACGTTCCGCTTCGTCGCAGCGGCTCGAGCCTCGTCGCGCGATGCCCGTTCCATCAGGAGAAGAGCCCGAGCTTCCACGTCTCGAAAGACCGTGGCCTCTTCCACTGTTTCGGCTGCAAGGCCTCCGGCGACATCTTCACGTTCTACGAACGCATCGAAGGCGTGAACTTCCCCGAGGCGTTGCGCGCACTCGCACAGCGAGCGGGCGTCGAGGTCGTCGAAGAAGAGCGCGACCCGAGCCGCATCGCGGAAGAGAAGCGCACCCGCGAACTGTCCGAGCGACTGATCCACGCGTGCGAAGTGGCGACTGCGTTCTTCGAACGATCACTCCGCGAAGCCGAACACAGCGCCATGGCCCGCGACGAACTCCACCGTCGAGCCGTGAGTGCCGACGTCGCGGTTCAGTTCCGGCTCGGCTATGCGCCGGCACAATGGGACGGCCTCGCGGAACAACTTCGCAAGCACTCGGTCTCCCCGTCGGACGCCGAACTCGCGGGGCTGCTCCTCGGTCGAAAGACCGGCAGCGGCTATTACGATCGGTTCCGGCACCGCTTGATGTTTCCGATCTGGGACCGCAACGGAAAGGTCGTCGCGTTCTCGGGTCGCGTTCTTCCTGTCAGCGAAGACATGCCCGAAGGGCTCGTGCCCGCCGATGCCGGGAAGTACATCAACAGCCCCGAGACGCCGCTCTACAAGAAGTCCGAGTTGCTCTTCGGCTTGCAGATGGCACGTACTGCCATGCGCCAGAAGGCCGAGGCGATCGTCGTCGAAGGGAACTTCGATGTGGTCACGATGCACGAGCACGGCTTCACCGAGACGGTCGCGCCGCTCGGCACGGCGTTCACCGAGACGCAGGGGAGCCTGCTCCGGCGCTTCGCCGAGAGCGTGACGCTGGTGTTCGACGGCGACGAGGCCGGTCGCAAGGCGGCACGCGCGGCTCATGCCGTGTGCGCGAAGGCCGGACTGATCGCGCGCGTCGCAGTGCTCCCGCGGGGCAAGGATCCGGACGAAGTTCTTCGCGGTGATCCGAACGGGCGCGAATGGTTGCAAGAACGAATCAAGCACGCGCCCGCGATCGTCGAATGGTTGATCGAAGATACCGCAGCGCACACGGCGGACAACACGCCGGCACGCATTGCAGCGCTTCGTGCGCTCGCGCCGGTGCTCGTGACGGTGGCCGACTCGCTCGAACGTGATGTGTACGTCGAACAGGTCGTGCGCGTGCTGCACGTGAACGAACGCCAGGTTCGTCAGGCGATGCGCGAGGCAGAGCAGGCCGCTCGCGCGGAGCGGCACAATCCGTTCGTGCAGCGAGGACCGTCGCCGCAGGTGGGACGCGACGAGCCGTTCCGCAAGCGCGTGGTCGAAGACACGGGCGAGGGTGCGTCGAGCGCTTCGCATGTGCAGGGAACGCCCGTGAAGCGGACCGACTCGGTGAGCGCTGCGACAGCGGAAGCGATCGATGCGCTGCTCCGTACACCGTCGTTGCTGGCAACCGACATCGTCGATGATCTTTTGCCCTTGCTCGACGTCGCGTTTGCGCAACCCTTGGTCGCCGAAGCGCGGGAGCAATGGTTGTCACGCGGACAACTCGATGGCCCGACGCTCCTCGCACTCGCCCCGAACGACAAGGCGCGCGCATGGATCGGCGAACGACTGGTGCCCGCGGGCGAAGTGGAAACTCAGGACGAGAAATTCGAGCAGGCGTTGCGCGACTCGCTCGTAAGACTTCGCGCGGTGCGCGATCAGGACAGCGCTCGAGTGCTCAAGATCGAAAGCGCAAAGGCCCGTGCTTCGGGGGATGAAGACTCCGAGATGCGACTTTTGCGGCAGAAACTTCTCATCGACAAACAACGACTCAACGCCAAGAAAAACCGGGGATCGGCATGACGCGTGGATCTTCTTCTGATCATCGTGGCAACGGACAAGGCTCGGACAAGAAGTCCAAAGCCGCAGCGGAGACGCATTTGAAAGCGCACGCGAAGGACAAGGACGCTCGTTCGGCGAAAGACGCCAAGGGCCATGCAGCGGTGAAGGCAGCGGCTGTTGCCGCGGCTGCAAAGGGCGGCAAGGGCGCGACTGCGAAGGGCGCGAAGGGCGCTCCTGCGGCCGGCGCGTCGAAGAACCGCGATCGGAAGGAAGTCCAGAAGCTGATCGAGCTCGGTAAGAGCAAGGGTCATCTGACGTACGACGAGATCAACGAGGCCCTTCCGGCCGACGCGTTCTCGGGCGATCAGATCGACGAGCTGATGGGCATCCTCGGCGACGAGGAGATCGAAGTCGTCGACACCGCGGTGAAGGTCGCGCCGAAGCGCGCCGCCGAAGGTGATCAAGAGAAGAAGCTCGTGCCCGTCGCCGAGGAAGAGGACACGGACTTCAACGACGCGTACGCATCGAAGTCGAACGACCCGGTGCGCATGTACCTGCGCAAGATGGGCTCGGTCTCGCTGCTCACCCGCGAAGGTGAAGTCGAGATCGCCAAGCGCATCGAGGACGGCGAGAACACGATTCTCGACTCCATCCTCCAGAGCCCGATCGCCGTGCAGGAGATCATCAAGCTCGGCGACAAGGTCAACGCGAACAAGCTTCGCCTCAAGGACGTCGTGCGCGATAGCGACGACGAAGAGGGGTACAACGAAGAGGAAGTTCGTAAGCGCGTCGCGCGCGTCACCGAGAAGGTGAAGAAGCTCTACGCGGCGAAGCAGGCGCTGGAACTCGATCTCGAAGAGAACGGCAAGAAGCTCTCGGAGACGAAGAAGAAGCTCGCACTCGAAGAGATCTCCAAGAAGCGCAAGGAGATGGTCGAGTCGCTGACCGAGCTGCGTCTGAACAAGAAGCAGATCGACAACGTCGTCTCGGTGCTCAAGCGCCTGATCGACCAGCTCGAGCGTGCGGAAGCGCCGGTGAACGAAGCGGCGAAGCGCCTCGGTCTCGAGCCGAAGGATCTCAAGAAGCAGCTGCGTGTATTCGAGGGCGCGGATGCCAAGGCGCGGATGAAGACCGCGAAGGCGTTCGAGACGACGACGGGCGATTTCGAAGAACTCGTCGAAGCGCTGAAGAGCACCCAGACGCGTCTGCGCACGATCGAAGACCGCGCCAACGAACACGGCGTGAAGTCGCTCGACGACCTGCGCCGCACGTATCACGAGATTCGCGAAGGCGAGCGCATGGCCGAAAAAGCCAAGGCGGAACTCGTCGAAGCGAACCTCCGACTCGTGGTGTCGATCGCGAAGAAGTACACGAACCGCGGTCTTCAGTTCCTGGATCTGATCCAGGAAGGGAACATCGGTTTGATGAAGGCGGTCGACAAGTTCGAGTACCGCCGCGGCTACAAGTTCAGCACGTACGCCACGTGGTGGATCCGTCAGGCGATCACGCGCGCGAGTGCAGACCAGGCGCGCACGATCCGCATCCC
>CBIHQZ010000084.1:0-11737 GCA_966212315.1 uncultured Myxococcales bacterium | reverse complement strand
GCTCGACCCGCTCACCCGCACTCGCGGCTTCGTCGGTCGCCGCGTCAGCAGGCGCACGCGAGCCTCGCCCCGGATCGTCGCGACCATCGAGCGCTTCGCGCCATCCGAGCACCGCCGCGGCCGCCGCGACGTGTTTCAACTCGCGCACGTTGCCGACCCACGAGCGCGTGGTGAGGTCCTCCATCTCGTCGCGCGTCGGGCGCGGGGTGTTGGGCCGCCGCTCGAGGAAGTGGTCGACGAGGAGCGGGATGTCCTCGGTGCGATCACGCAGCGCCGGCACGCGCACCGGCAGCACCGCGAGACGGAAGTAGAGGTCCTCGCGGAACTCGCGTCGGTTCACCATCTCGCGCAGATCGCGCCACGACGCCGAGATCACGCGCACGTCGACAGGGCGGTACTCGTTCTCGCCGACGCGCTGGATCGTGCGCGCTTCGAGCACGCGCAACAGCTTCCGTTGCATCTCGGGAGTCAGCTCGCCGACTTCGTCGAGAAAGATCGTTCCGCCATTGGCTGCCTCGAACGCCCCGATGTGCGCGTGGTCCGCGCCGGTGAACGCGCCGCGTCGGTGTCCGAACAGGTGCGGCTCGAGAAGGTTCGCCGCGAGCGCGCTGCAGTCGACGACCTGCCACGGGCCGTCGCGGCGCGGCGAGAACTCGTGGATCGCCTCGGCGACGAGTTCCTTTCCGGTGCCGGTCTCGCCATGGATGATCACCGTCTCGGGGCTCGGCGCGACGCGCGCGAGGAGGTCGAAGAGGCCGCGCATCACGGGGCTGCGTCCGAGGAGACGGCCGAAGTGCGGGCGGGTCCAGAGCGGCGCGGGGACGGTCTCGGCGGGCTGGCGGACGCGGATCTCGATGCGACCGAGGCGGAGGCGGAAGTCCGCGGGCGCGACGGCGTGGGTGACGCGGAAGGCGTCGCACCAGGTGCCGTTGGTGCTCGCGAGATCGCGGACCTCGAGGCCGGCGTCGGTGGGGCTCAGTTCGACGTGGACGCGCGAGACGGTGCGGTCGTCGACGACGACGTTGCAGGAGTCGGCGGCGCCGAGCGTCATGGGTGCCGTGAGGGTGACTTCGTGCGGGCCGCGGGCGTCGGTCCAGGAGAGGATCGCGGTGCGTTGCGCGCGCGAGTCGGTGAGGGGCTCGCCGAAGGGTTCGGTGGTGACGAACGAGGACATGGTGGTTGGGAGGGTAGCGTGGGGCGGAGAGCGGTTGTTACTGGAGTGCGCGATCACGCACGCGGGCGATCGACTCGATCTCGAGAGCACCACCGCGGCGTCCGGTCGCTATTGGTCAGGGGCGTCGACGCAGCGGCAGTGCGGAAGGCCACCTGGCGTGTCGGAGGCGCAATACAACGCACTGAATTGAGAGTAGCTGGACGCACACACAGGCTCGTTCCCGCACAAGCAGGACGACGCTTGTTCGGGTCGACGCAGTGATCGGCGGCGACGCATGAACCCGGATAGGGGTGCGTGCAGAGCGAGTACGACGTGCCGTTTCCAGCGCTGAAGCGCCGCGAGCACTCCTCGTCCGAATAGCAGGGCAGCGCCACCGCACGATAGCAGGCTGCTTCCGTCGATCCGCCGTCGGGCATTTCCGAACGCTCCTCCATGTTCGGTCCGTCCGCTACCGCGTCGACCGTTACACGATCAGGCGCGACGATCGTCGAGCAGCCCGTGGCACCACAGAGGATCGCCGATACCCAGACTCTCAGGATCATCATGGCCTCATAATGAAGGGCTCAGCGGGCTCCAAGTTGTCGTGATGGCTGAGGGCATAACGCTCGTTTCATGGGCCTTGTTACCACTAGGCATCGGCGTTTGAACTCCCGTCACTATTCCTCGCGCCGTTGCAAAGCCACACCCTGGGGGCAGTCGCCATGACTAGTCCCAGTGCGGCGACAGAATATGGCAGCCAGCTATGTAGACCGGGAACGCAGGTACCGGCATTTATGCCCCACCAGCGCTGAAGCGTCCCTTCGTTCCAGGCGACGCGCAGTGTAATGAGCGATATCGTCGCAGGAATTGCGATGCGAAGTCGTGCAGCAACCCGGGGTTGAAGCCGACGTCGAGGCCGAGACAAATTCCCGGCAAACGCACAAACCGGTAGTAGCGCCGTACCGCAAACAAATAGCGCTGATGCCCACGCCCAGGGCCACACGTCCGGGCGGTCTCTGCACCAGCCGCGATGGTATGAAATACCCGCGGGTATCCCCTGAACGAATCGTTCATTATCCTCGAACCGTCGGTAGGTAGTGACCGTTACGAGCAACAACAGCAGTATCCATATCGACCGGAAGGCCGCGTTCTCGCATGAAGATGTAACGACACGGGTCGATCTCATCGAATACCTCGTGAGGAGTGTCGGGCTTGAAACGGCGCTCCTACAGTTCGCGGTCTGACGACTAGACACTGCTCGAGCACTCCGGCGCGTGTCGGAAGCGTACGACTTGAATCCGCAGACAGCGACACCGTCGAGAACATCTGCGCGCCCCACGTGTCCATTCGGCGACGCCCCATGCATCTCTCGACTCGAGGCGCGCCGTATCGATCGGCGCCTATCCGCCGCCAGTTCGAACCGTGGCTCGAACGCGCCGGCTGGCGCGCAGGCGTGCAACCCGAAACCGGCATCCTCGTCGCGGTGCACATCGCGTGGGGCGACGCCGTCCTCGGCAGCGTCCACCTCGCCGGCGATGTCGAGTTCGACCCATGGCGTGCGCTCGCGCGAGATGCACCGCGCGGTCACGCGGTGATCGTCCGCGATGGACGGCCACACTTCGTCTTCGCGGCCGATCCAATGAGCGCAGTGGAAGGTCCTGGCGGAGCGTTGTCGTTCGACTCGCTTCTCGGCGACGGGATGCTGGATCCGGTCGCGGGCGGGGGCTACGCGATCGCGATGGAGCCGGGACTCGTGTACCGCACGTGCCGCGGCGGATTGGCGGTGAGCGCGGAGATCGTCGGGAAGCCGCCGCGTCCAGCGCCGGCATCGCGCGCGCGTTCGATCGTCACGATGCTCGCCCTTTGCCTCGTTGCACTCCTCGTCGGCGGCGGTGCTCTCGCGGTGGCGCGGGAGGATCCACAACTCGAATCACGGAGCGAGGTGCAGAACGCACGAAGATTGGCGGCGCTGATCGAGCGCGCCGGGAGCGGTTCTCCCGCAGCGATTGCTTCCGCGTCGGTTCGTCCCCGGGAACTATTCGGATCGACGTGGCCGCGCGCACGCGAGCGGCGAATCCCTGGGTGTCTTCTCGTGCCGCACGCCTACATGACTGGATGCAATGCGTGGGTCGACGAAGACGTGCGCGCTCGTGAGGACTACTGCCGAGCGATGATCGAACTCTTCGGGACCTGTGAGTCCGATGCGAGGCAGTGGCCCCCACTTGCCGACGATCTGGACGAGTCGTGGCCCGCGACCTACAGCGCTACCGCCGCCGCGAAGTCGTGGTTCTGGACTGGGCGTCAGCGCACCCTGTGAGTCGCGCGCTAGCGCATCAGCCGCCGTCGCCGCGCGTGAGCGACGCTTCGTTGGTCCGAATGCGCGCTAAGAGTGGCCGAACTTCCTCAGCGCTCCTACGTACCCGAAGGAATGAGGTACACGCGGTTTCGAACGATCGTCGCAGCGCTGTCCGCACTGACCGCCGTGATGGGTTGCGAGCGGTCGTCGTCGCAAACCGAGGAGCCGCAATGGGCGATGGACGAGTCCAGCGAATCGGGGTGCATGATTACTGCGATCGCCTTCTGGCGGTTCGCGCCCGGCTCGGACTGCTCGGAACCGTTGCCGCACAAGTTGCTCGACCTCGAGTGGCTTCCTTCGACCATTGGCCCACCTGACCTAACGACCGAGTCACTGGACGACCGCTCGCAACGTTGGCGTGTTCAGTTCACCGGCCAGCGCTCGATCAGGAGAGTCGGCCGAACGGTCGGAAACGCATTCGTGATTCGCGTCCATGCCTTCAAGCGCGCACTGCCTGTTCGCGTTCAGTTGCGTTCCATGGCGCTGCCGGGCCCCGAGCGCATTTCGCCGTCGGGCGAAGCAGGGACAACTGAGACGACGCACCCCCGCTGATCACGCCCTCCTCGAATGCGTACTCGCCTCGCCTTCGCTGAGTCATCCTCGGTTGAATGCGGAGCCGCAACGTCGCGATCCGAGTACGTCTGACATCACAGCAGACCGATCCCTCTTCGAATCGCTCGACGCTGTTCAGTCAATTATCCGTCGCTATTGCGCGCGGTGAGATCGCACTCCTGATAGTCCGGATCGGGATGCCACGGACGACGCCTGAACGTGCCGAAGAACCGCACGTTCATGCCTCCGCACTGCTCGTTGTCGTCGACATCGAGTGCGCCAGCGTCCCATCGAAGTTGGAGGCGGCAGGTCGCGTCTTCGGAATCGCCGATCGTCTGCAGAACGGGCCGGCCGGTGCAGAACCAGGCGTCGACGCCACCGGTGTGTCCGCGCTCCGCTCCACCCCACCACGCGCATCCGACAACGTGGAGTGGCGTGCCCGCGCGGCAAGTGATCCCGGTAGGTGGCGAGTCCGCACGGATCGCGAACACGTTGCTCCCGTCGGTCCAGGTGCCCGTCAGTTCCTGCGGCGCCGGGATGTATTGGGACTCGCCGATCGGCGTGAGCGCATAGCTCGATACCAGTCCCGCCCCTCCCTCACCGTGCACACCGGCGACACACGAATGCAGTCCGTGAGACCAGATCACTGCGACGACGGTCGTCGTTCGTCGGTCTCCCAGCGACTCGGCCCGGTTGCCGAATCGATCGCTCACGGCACGCAACAAGTACCGGCGCATGCGAGCACGCGGTGCATAGGCGAGATCGTCGATCGTGGGCTCGCAGAATTCACCCGCCGCCGTTCGGTGCGATGCCGGCGTGGCCACGGGCTCCGTCACCGCGATCGAACTCGCTGCAATCGGCCCGTTCTGCGGGAGCACGAACGACCATTCCCCGAGCGTCTCGATCTCGGGCATTCCTTCGACGATCTGGTCGAGTGAGCACCGCAAGGAAACGACACCGGCAACGCGGAGCACGTGCATTCGGCGCCGCGTTCCGCGCCAGGCGTGATCGGGTTCGGGGCACGTCACCGTCGAAGGAGGATTCGTGGCGACGACGAACGTCGCGCCCCAGTCCTCCGACCACGGCTCGCACCCGAACCGAGCGGTCGGCCCCGAGCCCGTCACGACGCCGCTGGGAATCAGCGAGTCCGTGGGTCGATACGACCGGCCTTCGTCGCGCGGCGGACAGATCGTCACGACAGCCGTTTCGATGGCGGACAGCGTGGGCGGTGTGGCGATCGGAGCACGATCCGATTTCGACGGCATCGCGAGAGATGGATTCGACGATCGCGACGGTGAACCGACCCAGCGGGCTCCGAACGCGAGAATCGCAGCGCAAGCGACGTGCGCGATGAGGAGCGTGATCGCGACGTACCTGTGTCGTCGAGGCTTCTGCTCTGCAGTGATCGACCGAGTGCTGTCCGTGGCGCGGCTCCCGCAGAGGCGTGTCTCACGGTCCATCCTTGGCGGCGCATCGTTGGCCGGAAACCGCGACGTTGACGTTGGTGTCCTCATCTCGCCCTCGAGACACGCCGCGGTGCAATCTCGAGGCCCGGCGCACGACAAGCGGACGCACGCGGTCGAAGCGAACCGGCGACGATCCCTGGAACCACGCGTCGAGATTGCGAGGTCGATCGCGAGGTCACGCCCGCCCTTCGTCGACCTCGTTACACAGCACACCCACCCCCGTCAGCGGCTGCACGGCGGGGCGAAGGGCTCGCATCCGCCGCCTTTGCAGCGATTCGCGCAGCGCCCGCTGCAGTCGGCCATGGTCGCGAACACGGTGCGCTCGCCGACGCAATCGTTCGCGCACACGGTGCGGCCGGCAGGGCACGGAGGCATGCCCACGCACTGAGGGTCGCAAGGCGTGACGCCGCGGCACGTGGCACAGGTGCATCGATCGCGGACCGTGAAGTCGCCGAAGCACGTCGCCGCGCACGCAGCGATCGGATCGCTGTACTTCTGTTGAACGCCGGTCCCGATGTTCACCCCCTGGTGGATGCCGCGGCAGACATGCAGCAACTCGTGGAAGAGCGTCGCCGCGCGCCGCGTGTCGTTCGGGAGGTTGAAGAAGTTCTGGTCGTCGACGTCGATGTCGATCGTTCCGTCGATCGGTCCGACGAGCGTGTCGAAGATGCTGACCTGCGCGTAGAGGTTGCCGCCGCTGGTGCAGTGCACCTGCACATCGTGCGTCGCGAGCTGATCGAGCAGGCAGCGGTGCGCCCGCGGATCGAGGTTTTGCATGCAAGCGATGCCCTGCCGGATGCCGTCCTCGAGCGCGCGCTGCACGGTCGCTCTCGCGCCGGCGGTGTCGCAATTGGCGACCCCGTTGGCGTCGAGTGGCTGCAACAGCGGATCGCCCTGCATCACGGTCGTGTCCTCGCTGCTGTTGACCGTGAGCGTGCCACTCGGGCTCGGGCGTTCGATCGTCACGTGGACCATCGTCTCGCTCGTTCGCGTGTACGTCCGCCGCTCGCTGATCACACCGGCACTCGCGGCGCTCTCGGTGACGACCATCTGCTGATCGGCGACGGTCGGACCGCGCGTGATCGCGACGTGCACCTCGGCGCGGCCGTCGTCATCGTCGTCGTAGTCCGCCGTGATCGTGATGCCGTCGGCACTCCACACCGTCGTGCGCCTGACCACGCCGTCGTGCGAGAGCGTTCGTGTCACCGAGCCATCGGCACCGCGCTGGACCGTGCTCGTCCAACGCCCGTCCGGCGTCAGCTGTGCGGTCTGCGTTCCAGGGCCCGAGAGGACGCGGCGCGCGCTCGTGAACGTCGCGAGGTCGAAGTCCGTCGCGAAGACCGCGGGTTCGCTGTTGGCGCTCGCGTCGGCGTCCGCGTCGTCGGTCGGCGTGACATCGCTCGTGGCAGCATCGCGTCCTGCGTCGCGGGGCGCCGGTTGAGTCCAGCACCCGGCCGCGAGGCTGCACAGCAGGAGTCCGGCGGTGACGACCTTCGTTTGCATCATGCCTCGTCGTAGCCCGCTCGCACGGAGCCCGACGATGGGCACTTTGATTCGAACCCTCCGGCCGGCGCGTTCCCGCTCCTACGGCGCACACGCTGCGAAGCGCGCACTCGCATTCGCGTCGTCGATCGGGATGCGGAAAGACGGTACGCGCCACGAGAGAATGCATGGGGTCGGTTACACATGTTTCGAGCGTCTTCGGCGGCAGCCTGCTCGTCGCCTCATCGTTGCGCGCAACCGGATGCGATTGCCCGGACGATGCCGAGCATGGGCGAAACTCGAACGTCCATCGATCTGCAGCTGCGGGCGATAGGCAGACTGTTACTACCGTGGAACTGGAGGTACGCGCTCTCGCGCGCAAACGTAATGCCGTTGCAATCGAGCCGTGCGCCGGACGCGGTCCGATCTGCGCAAGGCGATGTGAGGTAGCGCCGAAAGGTCTCGCGGAAGAGTCCTGCACGCCCGCGCAAAGGCCCACGCAGCCGCGACCAAGCGCACACCCATGGGTCGGACTGCGGTGATTCATGCGGTCGGACGCCGGCGCGTCACGCCACCACACACGCGTGGAGACGCCAGGGCACGCGTGGAGGACGCCGTCGTGACCACCGCCGCGTCGATCGTGCGAGTTCCGCCGGAGCGAGTGGCCGTGCGATCGTGTCGGCGAGATCGAGCGGGCTCGGTCAACGCGCGGTGAGCGCGCCCCACACCATCTTTGCAGTCAGGACACCGATGCCTCGGTTCGAACTCGGAGCGCTCGTCGCGTTGACGGCATTGATCGTGCCCGCGGGATGCGCCGCCCGCCCGCCGCACGCGACCACGCACGATCACGCCGCCAGCAGTCGCGCCGCGTGGACCTGGATGACTGCATCGCTGCCGGGCAACTGGACCGCCGCGACGAGCGACGGACGGCGCGTGCGTGAGTCGTTCCGTCTCGCGTCGAACAACAGCGTGCTGGTCGAGACCTTCACGACCGCGAGTGGGCGCGAGACCGTCACGGTGTATCACCCCGATGGTGACGGACTGATGCTCACGCACTACTGCGCGCAGGGGAATCAACCGCGGCTTCGAATGTTCGATGCGGCGGGCGATCGCGCGCGGTTCGCCTTCGTCGATGCGACGAACCTTCGCGACGGACAAGAGGTCATGGTCGAGCGCGTGCTCCAGTTGCGTGGCGATGCACTCGAGCAGAGCGAGACGTACCGGCAACCGAATGGAACGCGCGAGACGACGGTCTTCCGCTTCGTGCGGGAGACGTCGGCGCCGCCGTGATGCGTGTCGGCAAGACGGCGACGCGGGCGAGTAGCGGGTCGTCGATGCTCAGTCGTGACTGCAGTCGACGACGTCGACCGGGCCCGCATCGTCCGTCAAGTTCGGCTCCTCCACGCGCTCCGTGAGCTGAGCGCGAATGCGCAGAGCGGTCAGCTCGTACGGAGGGCCGGGGCCGTCCACGTTCGGCAACACGCATTGCTGCGTGATCGCGATTTCCACCGGCATGCCGACACCGCCGGCTTGCGTGGTCGTCGCTTCGCAACGCGCCAGGTAGCGACAGCGGACGGTGCCACAAGGCGCTTCGACTCCGGCGTTCACAGTCGCCGATCCCGGCGCCGAGAAGAGGGAGGGATCACCGCTGACCGAGACCACTCGACCGTCACTCAACGAGATCGACGCCGCGGCATAGTTCGGAATGAGGCGGCAGGCGCCGGGCATCCACGCAGCGCCGTAGTCGATCCACGCCCTGGTGTCGTCGGTACACTGTGACTGCGCGCCGTCGGACGGCGGGGTGAAGGTCGCAGACCCGCTGCATTCGTCCGCGATCGACTCGTCCATCGCCATCGCGACGTCGTTCGCCGAAGCGTCGGAACGCGTTATGGGATTCGAACATCCGCACAGCGCGACGATGGTAGCGACGGCGATCAAGCATCTCGAGTGCATTGCAGACATCACTTGTTCCGATCTCGATCTCGATGGCCGCTAAGGGGCGTCCCACGTGCCGGGACACGAGCCGACGTACTCCCCATTGCCCATCGACGAAAAGCTGGGCGTGTTTTCGTATTGAAAGAACCAGCGGCCATTTGCGGGTGAGAACACCGCCCTGCACAGATCCCCTGGGTTGAACTGCGCGACCGCAGTGGGGTCGAGCGCGCCCGTGCGCGGGGTGTACCGGACGATCCCCGACGGCGAACCTCTCGACGCGTAGAGGACGTGCCAGTCGTCATTGAAGTACTCGGCGGTCCCCCAGTGCGCGAACGTCTCGCAAATGACGGGACTCGGCTCCGATCCGCTGGCGCTGAACATGCGAACCAGGCCGGACGGGAGTGAGATGTCGTACCAGCCGCGGGACGCGTCGGGCGCGTTGCTGAACACCACGATGCGGCCATAGCCGGAGTAAAGACCGACACCGTCCATTCCGAACAAGATCGGCGACGACAGTTGGATGGTCGTCGTCGTCATCTCGCCGGTGTTCGGATCGAGACGAGCCAGTGCGGAGACGGTGAAGGCAGCCGGGGGGAAAGTGGGTGGTGGTTGTCCCGCCGCGTACAGCAGCGCGTACATCTCGCCCGCACGCAGATCGCTGACCACGCCGACGTTGCGTTGTGGGACCTGCGTGACCGTGGAGAGCTGCACCGGCAACCGAACCGTCGCCGTGTCGCCCGTGTAAAGGACACCGTTCGTGCCGACGGCCAGCCCGCCACAGTCGTCTCCAGCAAGCTGATTCTGATCCACGGGGGGCGAGTAGTTGCAGTCGCTCGTCGAGAGACTCGTGATGCGGAAGGTCGGTTCGGCAACGCAATTGCCTCCCGAGCAGCCGAGGGGCGCCGCGCACGTGTTGCCGCAACTTCCGCAGTTGCTGCGATCGGTGCCGACGTTCGTCTCGCAACCGTTGACCAGATTGCCGTCGCAGTTCGCGAACCGCGGCGCGCACGTGAACCCGCAGCTCGCAGACGTGCAGGTCGCAATCGTGTTCGCCGCCGTCGCGCCCGGGCACGTGACCGCGCAGGTGCCGCAGTGAAGCGGATCGCTCTGAAGGTTTGCCTCGCAGCCGTTGCTGTCGATGCCGTCGCAATTCGCGAAGCCGGAGCTGCACGTGATCGTGCTGCACATGCCCGCTGTGCAGGCCGCCGTGGCATTCGGACGCGAGCACGTGCTCCCGCAGGCGCCGCAATTCCCGAGTGACGTTCTGAGATCGACTTCGCAGCCGTTGGACGGATTGCCGTCGCAGTCACCGAAGCCCGGTGCGCACGTGCGCTGACACGCGCCGGACGAGCACACCGCGCTCTGGTTCGGTGCCGCGGTGCAGATCGTCCCGCATGAGCCGCAGTTGTTCGCGTCCGCGAGGAGGGAGGTCTCGCAACCGTTCGTCGCATTGCCGTCGCAATTGCCGAACCCGAACCCACAGGTGAACGCGCACGCGCCGTTCGCGCACGCGGGTGACGCGTTCGCGCGTGCCGGGCACACGCCGCCACAGACGCCGCAGTTCGAAGGGCTGGTCTGCAGACTGACTTCGCAGCCGTCTGCGGGAGCAGCGTTGCAATTGCCGAAGCCCGCAGCGCATCCGATGACCGTGCAAGTGCCGGCACTGCATCCGCTCATCGCGTTCGCGGCGACGCACGTGTTGCCGCAGCGCCCGCAATTCGCCGAATCGCTTCCGAGCTGCGTCTCGCAGCCGTCCAGCGACGAACCGTTGCAGTCACCGTAGCCAGCGTCGCATGCACCCATCAGACAACTGCCCGTTGCGCACGTCGACGTCGCATGCGCAAACGCGCAGAGGTGTCCGCACATCCCGCAGTTCGTGGTGTCGCTTCGGACATCGCTCTCGCATCCGTCCGCGAGTGCGTGGTTGCAGTCGCCGAATCCATCGGCGCAATTCACGCCGCACACGCCGGCGGTGCACGACGCCGCACCGTTCGCTGCGGCGTTGCACGTAGTCGAGCACCTGCCGCAGTGCATCGGGTCGGTCTGGAGGTCGATGCAGGACGTGCCGCAGATCGTGCTGCGATTGGCAGGACAACCGCACACGCCCTCGTGGCACACGCTTCCGCCGCTGCATGCGACGCCGCATCCGCCACAGTTCATGCTGTTGTTCCAGAGATCGGTGCAGAGACCGTTGCAGTCCTGCGAGTGCGGATCGGTAAGACCATCGCAGTCATCGTCGAAGCCGTTGCATCCGACCTCGGTCGCATTGCGCGGCGTGCAGGTGCAGATCGACCCGCGCCCCGGGACGCCACTGCACCCCCAGTTGTTGCCCGACGGGCAACCGTGGCGCTCGGTGCAAGTGATGGTGCAACGGCCGACCGGTGCGGGGAGACAGATGCCCGAGTCGCACTGCGAATCGTCGGTGCACGGCGCGCCCAGGGCGTGACTCGACGGCGCGTCGTCGAGCGCGTCGGTCGATGAATCCGCGGCTGCATCGATGTCGGTCGCGACGTCGTTCACCGTCGCGTCAGCGCACGTGCCGGTGTCGCACGGGCCGACCGAGCCCGCGCAGGAGTAGATCGCGCCGGCAAGAACCAAGAGTATGAAAAGTCTCCGCATCGATATGTCTCCCCAGAAGAGCGAGGAGATCACGAAGGCTGCGGTGGGAGAAGGCCAGGGGCGCGGTGACGCGAGCCGTTCGGCAGTCGCGACTCGGGGTTGATCGCAGCGTTGCAGATCTAGTGCCTCGTCGCAGAAGTTGTGCGACGGCTAGCGGGACTTCGAAACGCGCTT
>CBIHQZ010000083.1:0-11750 GCA_966212315.1 uncultured Myxococcales bacterium | reverse complement strand
GGCTCGCAGAACGGCGGCGCGGCGGACGGCGCCGAAGGCACTCTCCGCGACAACGTTGCGCACGCCGGTTTCGATCGAGGCATCGGCGACACGATCGCGGATCGAACCTTCACGATGAGTCACGGCGTTCTCTCGTACACCGGCCTGCATCCGATGGGGACGAGCCCCAACGGTCAGCCGATCGTGCGACTCGCGAACTTCGACATCACCTCGAACCCCGGCGGCGTGTACATCCTCGCGATCTGCCGCGTCGGTTCGAGCGATCCCGACGACTGCAAGTTCGACGCGTTCAAGACCGCGCGTTGCGACGAGCAGCCGCCGCCCGGATGCCAGGACAAGTGTCACGAGGGCGACGACAAGGACTGCGTCGAATGCCCGCCGACGTGCGACCCGAACTGCGTCCAGACCGACGCCTGGGCGGAGTCGACGCCGAATTGCACGCCGTGCCCCCAGCAGTGCGATCTGTGGTGCGACCCGTCTGCGGCAGCACGCTGTACGCCCTGTCTCTGAGCCCGCGCGAATCATCCGCGTGACGCGAGATACGTCACGCGGATTCGTTCGGCCCCTGGCGATCACCTCGCCGGGCACGGAGCGGCGCGCGCTCAATATTCGTACACGTACCAGATCACCAGCGGTCCACCGCCGGGAGCAGCGACCCGCACCGCGCCACGGACAGTCTGATCGATGCAGCCGCGTTCGCTCGGACCCGCCGCGACGTTGTCCGCGGTGATGTCGATCCCCTGCACCGACGCGCTCTGCGGATCGTAGTGAACACCGAGCGTCACGCGCGCGCCCGATCCTTCGGGAACACCGAGACACGCGCGCACCAGCGGCCGCAATGGCGCGAGTTCGCCCTGCACCTGGCGCGTGATCGCTCGCACCGGATCGTCGCCGTGGGATCGAGGCGTCCGCGCGACGCCAGGGCCCGCGTTCGCGCTCGCTGCGCCGTTGTTGTTCGCACTCGTGTTCGCGTTCGTGTTCGAAGGCGGCGACACGCGCGTCGGCGTCGTTCCCGCATCGACGACCGCTGGTGCGACCTGCGGCATCGGAACGATCGGCGGCGACGGCACCACCGGCGGAACGGCGGGCAGCAGCGGCGTGTTCGGCTGCGGAGCGTTCGTCGCATTGGGCGGCGCCGCATCCGCAGCGGTGTTCGGAGTGTGCGGTGCGCTCGGCACGGACGGCTCTCCCGGCGGACTCGATCCGCGCGTGAGGGAGTACGCGAGCACGCTGCCACCGATGACCAGCACCGCGCCGATCCCGATGATCACCGGCAACGGACTGCTCTTCGGCAACGGGGCGAGCGACTGTTCCGGCTGCGCCGGAAACATCGGCGCACGCGGGGCCGGTGAAAGACGCGGGCTCTGCGACGACGACTGCGGCGTGGATTGCCCGGCGATCGGCATCGCCATCGCGGGCATCTGCGCCCGCGCGGAAGGGACCGCCGCCGCCGCGGGTGAATACGTGGGCGGCGGAAGATCCGGCGACGATGACGACAACGGATTCGCAGGCTTCGTCGCGGACCCGTGCAGCGTGTTGGTCGGCACGTGGAAACGCATCGCGGGCATCAGCTTGGCGAGGATGCGAACGAGTTGATTCGAGTCGAAGCCGGGCGCGAGCGAATGGACGAACGATCGCAGCGCCTGCGCGAACGCGCCCGCCGACGCGTAGCGCTGGGTCGGATCGATCGCGAGCGAGGGCATCACCACGGCATCGACGCTCGCGGGCAAGCGCGCATCGATCTGGCTCGGAGTCTGGATGCCGCGATGGAAGAGCATGTCGAGCGCGGCGCGGGTGTCGTCGCGCGGGAGCATCGGCTGCACGGTCAGCAGTTCCCACAGCGTGACACCGAGCGAGAACACATCCGCACGCGCGTCGATCGCCTGCCCGTTCATCTGCTCGGGCGGCATGTAACCGATCTTGCCGATCTGCATGCCGTGCTGCGTACGGAAGTGATTGTCGTCGGCACGCGCGACGCCGAAGTCGCTGATCTTCACCGCGCCGTCGAGCGAGATGAGGATGTTCTGCGGCGACACATCGCGATGCACGATGTTCAGTGGACGACCGTCCTCGTCGCGCTTGCGATGCGCATAGTCGAGCCCGGCGGCGGCTTCGGCGGCGATGAACGCGGCGGCGACGACGGGCAGCCTCTGCTTCGTGTTCACGAGGTCGCGGAGCAAGTCGGCGGCGGTGATCCCTTCGACGAATTCGAGCACGAGAAACGGTTCGGGCCGATCGCCGAAATCGAGCACCTGCACGATGTTCGGATTCTCGAGCCGGGCGTTGATCCTTGCCTCGGCGAGAAAGCGATCGCGGAGCGTCTGGTTGCTCTGCATGGCGGGAAGAATTCGTTTCACCGCCGCGCGCCGGCGGATCCCGCCAGGCCCTTCTCGTTCGGCGCGCCACACCTCGCCCATGCCGCCGCGGCCGAGTAGTTCGACGAGACGATAGCCTCCGAGTTCGACCGGAGCGTTGTGTACGTCGTTCGATCCCACGCGACGCGGGCGATGCTCGCCGACCGATCGCGTCGTGGCAAGGCGAGAGATCGCGCGCCCGGCGAACGCAGCGTGCGTGATAGTGTCGCGACGACATGGCCGACGAACAGATCGCCGACAGCGTGCTCGATCTCGTGGGACGTACACCGATCGTTCGATTGCGAAAGATCGCGACGGAAGGCCTGGACCTCTGCGGCAAGCTCGAAGCGCAGAATCCCGCGGGTTCGGTGAAAGACCGTACGGCCCTCTCGATGGTGCTCTCCGCCGAGCGCGACGGACGGCTGCAACGCGACTCCACCATCGTCGAAGCGACGAGCGGCAACACGGGCATCTCGCTGGCGATGATCGCGGCGGTGCGTGGCTATCGCTGCGTACTCGTGATGCCCGAAGACATGTCACTCGAGCGTCGATACATGTTGCGCGCGTACGGCGCCGAGATCGTGCTCACCCCCGCGGGCGATGGGATGCACGGCGCGGTCGAACGCGCGAACGAGCTGATGGAGAAGACGCCCGGCGCGCTGATGCTCCGGCAGTTCGAGAACCCTGCGAATCCCGCCATCCACGCCGAGACGACCGGTCGCGAGATCCTCGAGCAGACAGGCGGACGACTCGACGCATTCGTTACGGGCGTCGGCACCGGCGGGACGATCAGCGGCGTGGGCAAGGTGCTGAAAGCGGCGCTCCCGAAAGTGCAGATCGTGGCCGTCGAACCTGCGGGATCGGCAGTGCTCTCGGGCGGCGCGCCCGGGCTTCACGGGATCCAGGGTCTCGGTGCCGGCTTCGTTCCGAAGGTGCTCGATCGCGGCGTGATCGATCGCGTGGTGACGGTCTCCGACGTCGCCGCGGATCGCATGGTGCAACGGCTCGCGCAGGAAGAGGGCTTGCTCCTCGGCCCGTCGTCGGGTGCGAACGTGCACGCGGCGCTCGAATTCGGCCGCACGCTGGGGCATGGTGCGCGCGTGGTGACGGTGCTGTGCGACTCGGGCGAACGCTACTTGTTCTGATCGCGACGGGGTTCGCGACTGCGTGCGGCGCCGGCGGATGGCCGGGCGGCATCGGCGCGACGTTGCGGTATCACCACGAGCCATCGGAGCTGTACGTGGAGACCGTTCCCGCGGGCGGTGCGGCATCGCGTGGGGGATTGCACTCGCACGATCGCATCGTGTCGATCGATGGCGTGCCGGTCGCGACGCTCAGCGAGGAAACCGTTCGTCAGCGCTTGCACGGCGAGGTCGGATCGCACGTGCGGTTGCGGGTCGAACGCGATGGGACCGAGCGCGAAGTCGACATCGAGCGCGCGCCGTATCGGTAACGGTTGCGCAGACGGACTGGCGCAGCGGTCACTAACGCGTTCGTCCTGCGTAAATGACGTAGACCCCTCCCCATCGCTTGGATCGCTTCGTCCGTTCGCCCCTCCCCGAACGACACTGCGCAATGCGAATTCCGGAGTGTCGACCGAAGAGGGGCACGCATGATTCTCAATGCGTCCCGTACGTGCGGCGCCCATCGATTGCCCTCTTCGGACGACGCCTGCGTGAGCACGCATTGCGCGGGTGTCGTTCGGGGAGGGCACGCGGTCGGAAGTCAGATGCGAGGAGGGGGCTGCGCGACATGCGGCACGCCGAACCTCTGCGCGAAATGCGGGCACGTCACCCCGTCACCCACAACACATAAAGCACCACGCTCGCGAGCGACACCGACGTGAGCCCCGCGAGTCGCGCCACCTTCGCCGGTGCGCGCTCGACGACGATGCCGAGTGCGTGCGCGACGATCATCGCGATGACGAGCAACGCGAGCACCATCGCGCCCAACGCGCCCGCGAGCCACGCGAGTCGCCCGGTGCGACGGTCGAGCGGGCTGAGATCGCTCGCGCGAAACCGCGCATGGAATCCGTGCGGATCGACGATGTGCAACACGCCCGCGCGTTCGATCGCGATCGCATCGCCCACACGCGCGTCGAGCGACGCTTCGAATCCACGTGTCACGCCACGATGGGTGAGCCGGTATCGCGGCCGCGCCACGTGCGAACCGAGATGCGCTTCGAGCGAAGTCACATCGCCCCAGCGCGCGCGGATCGTGTAATCACCCGCACGCTCAGAGCCCGAGAGGGTGCGCGCCCGCACCGACCGCGACTCGATGCGGCCATCGCTCGCGAGCACGAACCACGGACGGGAACGATCACCCTCGACCCGCGCCATCGACACGATGGTGCCGTCCTGCACGATCGCTTGCGTCGGCTCGGCGCCGTGCGTGTGCGTGCGAATGCCATTCGGCCACGCGAACGGATCGTGCACCTGCCCGGTGCCCTCGATGATGCGTTCGTGCGAGAGCAAACCGCGCGCGTCCAGATCAGCGCTCCACACCACGCGCCCTGCGTCGGGCGGCGGTGCGGGGGTGACGTACGTGAGTTCGAAATGATCGCGGGCCCATCCGATCGACGGACGTGCGCCATCGATCTCCCGCCCTTCGCCGATGAGCCCATCGGCTCCGATCGCGAGGAGCGTGATCGACTGTGCACCGGGACGCCGCGACGGCGCGGCCAGCGCGAGCGTGCTGCCGTTCCACGCGAAGCGCGGCCCCGACGGGATGAAAACGTCCATTCCTCGAACGGGTTCGAGCAGCGCCAGGTCGTGCCCGATGCGCGGCGCGGAGACTCGCGGTGATTCCGCGCCGCCATCGCCGAACGGCACGCGCACCAGCACCGAATCGCCCGGGTCGTACGGCGCGGTCACCACGAAGCGCACGTCGTGCTCGGTCACCACCGCGAGACCCGGCGACGCATTCGGGATGACCGATGGACCTTCCACGAGTTCGAGCCGACTCGGGAACCGCGTGACGGCCACCGCACACATCGCGTCAAGCCCGAGGAGCACCAGGAGAAACAGGCGCGCGCCGCGCTTGGAGGCTTCCATTCGCGCGGACGATGCCACGCCCACGCTGCGCTTTGCCACGCCTCGCGAGCGTGGTAGATGGCGGCGGTTCGACTCCCCACTGATTGCGCGACGCACGCGCGGGTGTTCGGAGCGAGCGCAGAAAGCGAGTCAGCGTCGTGAGCGTTCTGGTTGTCGGTTCGATGGCGGTGGACACCGTCGAGTTCGCAGGGACGGGTGAGAAGCACGAACTCGTCGGCGGTTCGGCGACGTTCGCAGCGTTGGCGGCTTCGCTCTACGGCGATGCGCGCATGGTCGGCGTCGTCGGAAAAGACTTTCCGACGAAGATGCTCGAAGACCTGAAGTCGCGCCGCGTCGATCTCGCGGGCGTTCAGATCGTCGACGGCGAGACGTTCCGCTGGCACGGGCGTTACTCGAACGACCTGTCGTCGCGTGAGTCACTCGCCACGCATCTCAACGTGTTCGAGACCTTCAAGCCGAAGATCCCGGATGCGTTCCGCAGCTCGCGGCTCGTGCTCCTCGGCAACATCCATCCGAGCCTGCAGAGCGAAGTGCTCGATCAGGTCGAGCGCGCGGACATGGTCGTCGCCGACACGATGAACTTCTGGATCCACGGCGAGCCGAAGGCGCTGGCAGCGCTCTTGAAGCGCGTCGATCTGCTCGTCATCAACGAAGACGAATCGCGCGATCTCTCGGGCGAGCGCTACATCTCGCGCATCGGCAAGAAGCTCCTCACGCTCGGCCCGAAGCGCGTGATCGTGAAGCAGGGCGAGTACGGCGCCTACCTCTTCGACGAGCACGGTCTCTTCCACGCACCGGCGTATCCGGTCGAGAGCGTCGTCGATCCGACCGGCGCCGGCGATTCGTTCGCAGGCGCGATGCTCGGCTACCTCGACACGCAGAAGAGCATCGACCGCGGCGCGCTCCGTCGCGCGGTGGTGTACGGATCGGCCGTCGCGTCGATCTGCGTCGAGCACTACGGCACCGCCGGCCTTCTCTCGCTCACGCGTGATCAAGTCGAAGCCCGCGTGAAGGCGTTCCAGCGCCTCGTTCACACCGATCCGACCGAGTAGCCCGCCTGGCGCCGCGCCCGCGGCGTCGATCCGCGCGTCCCTCTCGTGACGTGCGAGCCTTCCCTTCGACCCACCGAAACGATCTGCCGCATGCTTGCCCGCGACCTCACGCGTCGCGTAGCTTCACCGCATCGCGCGCGTCTCACACGTGTGCCGGAGGGTTTCCATGAACCGACTGTCTTGGCTCGGCTTGATCACTGCGTTCGGCATTGCCGGCGCGTACGGATGCAGCGGCGGCACCACCACGGACGTGCAGTCGTCCGATGCGACCGACATCCAGGGCTCGGACACGGCCGCGTGCGAGGACGGATTCGTCCCGCAGGATCCGGACGCGGGCACCTGCTTCCGCGCGCAGACCTGCGACAACTCGAACTTCTGTCCGTCGCTCGTCGTGAACAATCCGCAGTCGCCGCAGTTCGTGATCGCGCAGATCGATGTGCTCACCCCCGCGGTGCTCGGCCCGCGCATGGCGGTCGGCACGATCCTCAATAGCGCGATCGTCGACGGCAAGTTCTTCTGGGGCATCAGCCTCGATCTCGCCGCCAACACCATCCGCACCGGCACGATGCTCACCGACGTGGGCCCGATGGCGAACGCCGGCTTCATGAACAACCCGTTCCACTTCATCTCGGGCGGCGCGCCGGTCACCGATGCAGGGACCGCGAATCGCTGGGACCCGGTCATGGGCACGATCACGGTGACGGGCACGACGTTCACCACGCAGACCATTCCGCTCGTGACGGTACCGATCTACGGCTCGGCCACCGACGGCGGCACGCCGGGCCTCCTCGCCGAACTCCCGCTCCGCGCGGTGCGCATGCACGACGTGCAGATGAACACGAACAGCAACTGCGTCGGTTTCGGCAAGGGCCGGTTCGCGAGCTGCGTCGCGCGCAACTGGGTCACCAACGATCCGTCGGGCACGCCGATGACCACGCCGTACGGTGTGCTCGAAGGCGATCTCACGGTCGCGGATGCCGACTCGATCGTCGTCGTCGATCTCCCGGGCATGCCGACGCTGTGCGGCCTCATCGCCGGCACGGGCTCGAACTGCAGCGTCGATCCCAGCACGTGGATGACGCCCGCCGAGACGACCGCGAGCGGGCCGGGCTGGCACCTCATCGCGAACTTCGCCGCGTATTCCGCCCACATTCAGTGACCCGCGCCTGACCGTGGTGGCGTGCATCGCGCGCCGCCACCTGTCGGCTCCTCGTCCCGCTCCCCCGTCCCCGAACTCGACTTCATGAATGACAGCACGCTGTCATCCGTCCAGCACGAGCACCGGCAGACTCCTCAGGCGCCCGGATCGACCTCGGCGCGCACGAGGCGAATCAGCTCTTCGCATCGATCGCCGTTCACATCCACCACGCCGGCAAGCGCGCGGATCGTTGCGCGTTCGGGCGGGCACATGCCGTAGCTCGCGTAGGCGATGGCGATCGACATCACGAGACCGTCCTCGGCCGCGCGGCACTCGCTCAGCACTTCGGCGATGCCGAGCATCGTCTCGGCGGCACCGAGCTTGTGGATCTCGTCGACGCTCGAGCGCACGAGCAACTGCATGTATTGCGGCAGCCTGATCCCTCCGAGCAGCACGCCCACCGCGCTGGTGATCGCGTCGATCTCGGCATCGTCGATCACGCCGTCGGCGCTCGCCACCAGTGTGAGCAGGTCGATCACACACGCCACCCCGCGTGGATGCGCGCGCACGCGGATGCACAACGACTCGAGCGAACGCGCGATGAGACTCCCGTCGACGGGCTCTTCTTCGCGCGACGATTCCGCGGCCGCCGTCGCGACAGGCACGGGGGTCATGCGGTCGGCGAACCGGGCGGCATCACCCATCGAGAAAGAAGCTTTCGCTGCCGCGGCGATCCCCTTCGTGCGCGCGACGTCGCCGTAGGTCACGGTGCCGCCGACATCGTCATCGTCCTGCAGCGTCGAAACGGCCGCGGCGGCGGGAGGCGGCGGACGATCGCTTCGACGACGTTCGGTGCGTGCCGCCGCGATCGCGAGCAAACCGCGCAGCAACTCCCCCGTCGTCGTGATCCGACCTTCGCGTGGGACGTCGACCGGGCCGCCGATCAGCGGCTTCGCGCTTCCATCCCACCGGTCGGACGGCGCGGACGAGTCGCATCGGATGCATTGCAGCGACGCATCATCGAGTGCGTTCGGCGTCTGGCAGCGCGGGCAGGTTGTCGTCGTCGTCATGGCGGTGGAAGGGAGTGCGAAAACACTACGCGGCTCGCACCGGCCGAACAACCGATCACGTCTCGCTCGCGTCGTAGGCGCCCGCCACGATCTTGCGAAGCTGGCGCGTCCCCTTCGGCGTGCAGTACGGCTCGAACAGCGAGCAGCCGACCTTCGCGTAGTGCAGCACGATCGCCTCGTCGGTTCGCAACGTCGGATGGAACGCCGCCGCGTTGAGCCAGCCACTCGAGATCATGTCGCCCTGTTCGACGAGATAGCGTGCGGTGAGCGCGCGACGTTGTACGTAGCCGTTCTTCACGAGCTGCGTGGTCATCTCGATCGAGCGCGCGCGTCGACGCGGTGCGAGCACGGTTTCCAGACGCTGTAGCTCGCGCGAGGACCGAAAGGCGTCGACGTAACTCACCAGCACGAACCGGTACGCCAGCATGTTCCGCATCGCGCCGAGTGCCGCCTGGTACAGCGTGACGAGCGAGAATCCTGGCGGCATCACAGCGAACACGCTTCGCGCATTCACCTGGTGCAACTCCATCACGAGCGCCGCGACGAGGTCGTCCTTGGTGGCGAAGTAGTACGAAAGGTTTCCCGGGCTGATCTCGACCGCGCGCGCGATGTCGCGCACGCCGACCGCGGCGAGGCCCTCGCGATTGAAGAGCGTCCGCGCGGTGTCGAGGATTCGCTGGCGGGTATCGGGTGCCACGCACGGACTGTAGTACGGCCGTCGCCGCGACCGGGGCTCGCTCGATGTTAGGACGATGACCTAGCGCATGGCAGCGCATTAGTACGCCGTCCTAGACTCTGGGCCGGAGGAATTCCCATGCTCGACCTGCTCAGCGACGACATGCGTCGCGACCCCTACCCCGTGTACCGCCAGCTCGCGGCGGAATCGCCGGTGGTGCACATCGCCGCCGCCGACCTCTGGATGCTGCTCGACTACGAGAGCGTGAAGCACGCGCTACACGACACCACCGCGTTCGGATCGAACGTCGCGCCCTCGCGCGGGGTGAATTTCGAGTGGCTGATGTTCTGCGATCCGCCACGGCACGGACAGCTACGCGCGATCATCGGGCGCGCGTTCACGGCTCGTTCGATCGCGGATCTCGAGCCCCGCATCCGCGATATCTCGCGCGAGCTGCTCGACGGAATCGTTCCGCGCGGCGAGTTCGATCTGGCGACCGAATACGCCACGCCGCTTGCGATGCAGGTGATTGCAGAAATGGTCGGGTTGCCCGCGTCCGACTGGCGGCGTCTTGCGACCTGGAGCGACGCGATCATCGGACTCGGGAGCACGATCCTGGGAAGCGAAGAGAGCGCGCGTGATGCGAGCGCTGCATTCATCCGCGCGAACGACGAGATGGTGACGTACGTAGCGGACATGCTCGCGATCCGCCGAACCGATCCGCGCGACGACCTCATCACCCGTCTCGCGCAGGCCGAAGTCGAAGGCGTGCGTCTCTCGGAACTCGAGATCGTGCGATTCGTGCAGCTGCTTCTGGCCGCGGGCACGGAGACGACCACCAACCTCATCGCCAACACGATCCTCTCGTTGCTCGCGCATCCCGACGTACACGAACGAGTACGCGCACAGACCGCGCTCGTTCCCGCGTTGATCGAAGAAGTGCTTCGCCACCGTTCGCCGGTGCAGGTGGTCTTCCGCGTCACGAAGCGGGCGGTGACCCTCCACGGAACGACCATTCCGCCCGGGAAATTCGTCCTCGTCGTCCTCGGCGCCGCGAACCGCGACGCGACCGTGTACGCGGATCCGGATCGCTTCGACATCGCGCGCGAAGCGAATCCGCACCTGGCTTTCGGACATGGCATCCACTTCTGCATCGGTGCGCCGTTGTCCCGGCTCGAGGCGCGCATCGCGATTCCGGATCTGCTCACGCGCCTGCCTTCGCTCGCACGCGCGACCGACGATCCATGGCCTCCGCGCAAGGCCTTCCACGTGCACGGCCCGACGCATCTGCCGCTGCGATTTCGTTCGTAGCGCGCCCAGCACACGGCGACGTCTCCGGGTTACCCTGCCGGCGATGTCGCTTCGCTTCGTGAGCCGTCGGTTCGCCGCGGTGTTCTTTCTCTTCGCTGCGCCGACCGTCACATCGTGTTCGGATCCAGCGCCGCAACCGCGCGTGCACATCACCTTGCGCGGCCTCGCGACCGCGTACAGGGAGCCGTTCGAGCGAGACAGCTTGAGCGTCGAGTTGCGCTTCGCATCGTCGGGTGCCGATGCATCGTCGGGGGAAGTCCGCCGAGGGATCTATTGGAACCACGACGACCCGTTCGAGTTCGACGTGCAACTCCCGGCCGGCACGTACGCAACAGCGACCGCGGAACTGAAGGTCTACCTACAGTGCCCTTCTACCGGCATCGTCCAGCTCGTCGCCGCCCGCGGCACCACGTCGGCGCCGTTCGACGTACACCCCGCCGGATCGAACGCCCCCGCACCCATCACGATGACAGGCGTGCCCACGACGTGTCAGTGAGCGCGCCGCGATCCTATTCGTGCGGCCACTGCATCGGGACCGGATGGTCGCAATCGCTCGCGTCGCTGACCTCGTCGAAGCGCCGTCCCCAGCGCTGAACGATGGCGAGGTAATCGTCGCGCTCGGGATCGTGTCCGCCCCACGCGTAGCCGTCGCCCTCGCGCCCCGGGTACGTGAATCCCCACGGCATCACCGCTGCGAAGTTCGGTTCTTCGAACGACCATCGGAACCACTGCTCGTACGCGCGCCGACGCGGCTCGATGTCCATGCGCGGCCCGTGACGACGCGGATCGCCGAGCCCGAACTCTTCGAAGAGCACCGGCTTGTTCGCTTCCATCGCGATCGCGGCGTGTTCGTGAATCCAGTGCAGCCCCGACGACCCTTCGTCGCCGAGTCGCACGCCCCACACCTCGGGATAGAAGTGCAGCGTGGCAGCGTCGAACGCATCGCTGTGAACCGTCATCCGATACGACTGGTGCCGCGGCTCGCCGAGCACGCGCGCTTCGACCATGCGCCCCCAGTAGTTCATGTCGTAGCCGTGTAGATCGAGATCGAAGCCTTCGTCCCCCGCGACCACCAGCTGATGCGGCGCGGCGTGTT
>CBIHQZ010000082.1:0-11764 GCA_966212315.1 uncultured Myxococcales bacterium | reverse complement strand
GGATCGACCGACGTCCGCGGTGCCTTCTGGCTCGGCGCGGGAGGATCGTCGTCGGGGACACTCTACGTCGGTCAGCAGCTCCACTCGGCCGCCGCCCTCACATCGGGCGCGAACGTCACGGTCGCCGACGATGCGTATGTCGACGGCGACGTGCGGATCAACGGCGTCGTCCACAGCGTCCTGCGCGTACCCGACAGCGCGGACGTCGGATCGAACGTGTCGTACGGCTCACTCGTTCGCGGTCCCGTCTCGGTTCCACTCCCGTGCGATTGCGGTGCCGCGTCGATCGTCCCGATCGAGGCGATCATCGATCATCACCGAACCGACAACGACAACGCCGCGATCGGCCTCGACCCCGCTCTCTTCAGCCGCAGCACGGGGACCCCGCGCCGACTCGAACTGCCGTGCGGGCGATACTTCCTCGACGAAGTTCCCGCAGGCGTGACGATCGTCGTGCGCGCTCGCACAGCGCTGTTCGTCGACGGAGCCGTGGGCGGCGCGGGCTCTCTCTCGATCGTCACCGAAGGCGACGGCGAACTCGATCTTTTCGTCCGTGGCCGGCTCGGCGGCGCGGTCACGATGGTCATCGGCTCGATCCAGCACCCCTCGCACACGCGCGTGTACGTCGCATCGACGCAAGGAGTCACCTTCGCGGGTGCGAGCGTGATCGGCGCGAATCTCTACGTGCCGAACGGCACCGTCAACTTCGCCGGTGGTCTCTCGATGTTCGGCGGTGTCTTCGCCAACCGCGTGAGCTGGGCGGGCGATCTGCTCGTGCACTACGACACGGACATCCTCCGCGCGGGCGAGCCCTGCGGTCCTCCGCCATCGGGATGCACGTCGTGCCACGACTGCGGCAATCAAGCGTGCATCGGTGGTCAGTGCGGGGCGTGCGCGAGCAGCGCGGATTGTTGCGCGCCGCTGCAGTGTTCGAACGGCGTGTGCGTCGCAGTGCCGAAGTAATCGACGGCACTGCGCGTCGCGTTCGCTCCGCACCTGAACGTGGTCCTGGCCGTCGCCCTGGACCCATCGCGTGCTCTATCCCTCCGCCGCGCGCTTCAGCGCCGCGATGTCGAGCTTCTTCATCTGCATCATCGCGTTCGTCGCACGCGCCGCGCGCCCCGCGTCGGGATCGGTCATCAGCTTCGGCAGGATCGTCGGCACCACCTGCCATGACACGCCGAACCTGTCCTTGAGCCATCCGCACTGCTGCGACTTCGGATCGCCGCCCTCCGAGAGCTTGTTCCAGTAGTAATCGACTTCGTCCTGCGACTCGCACATCAGCTGGAACGAGACCGCTTCGTTCAGCTTGAACACCGGCCCGCCGTTGAGCGCGGTGAACGGCTGACCGTCGAGCGTGAACGACACGGTCATCGCCGTGCCCGGCTTCTGCTTGTGATGCTCCTGCCCTGCCTCGCTGTAACGGCTGATCGCGCCGAGGTGCGAGTTCGCGAATACCGAGACGTAGAACTTCGCGGCGTCTTCGCCCTGATTGTCGAACCACAAGCACGGCGTGATGGGTTGAGAGAGTTTCATCGTGTTGCTCCGTTTCGATTCGTCTTCGTCATTGTCGGTCGTGCGTGTTCGCGTCGCGCTCAGAGGCTCTTGGCCAGCTCTTCGAGTTGCGTCGTGCAGATGCCCCAGCCCTCGTGAAAGCCCATCTTCGCGTGGCGTTCGCACGCGGCCGTGGTCCAGTGCCGCGCTTTGGCGGTGTAGAGCGTCTTGCCGCCCTCGGCGGGCTCGAACGTGATCTCCACCGTCATGAACGGCTCGCCGGCCGGGACCCAGCCCGCGGTGAACGCATCGGTGAACACCAGTTTCTTGTTCGGCACGACCTCGAGGTACACGCCCGCGTTCGGCATGTCCTGACCTTCGGGCGAGCGCATCGTGATCACGCTCGCGCCGCCGGCGCGCACGTCGAGTTCCGCGCTCGGCGTCGTCCAGGGACGCGGCGCGAACCACTTCTTCAGCAGCTCGGGATTCGTCCAGCAGCGAAACAGTTTCTCGGGCGATGCGTCGATGACGCGCGTGAGTACGAGTTCCTTGTCGTTGGCAGTGGTCATGGTGTGGCTCCAGCGGTTCGTCCGAACGCGCGGTTCGGATGTCGTTGCCCCGAGGACGAACGACGGGGCGGTGTTCCGACATCACCGGCGAATTATTTTTCGACGGCGGTGCGGAGGGCGCGATGCGCTGGAGATTCACACGCGATCAAGCGAGGGGGTACGGACGGGACGCTACTCGGCATGACGCCCGTCGGGGGCGTCACGCCGCTGGCAATGCGTTCAGAGCGACTGCAGGTAGGCGATGAGATCTGCGCGTTGCGTCTCGGAGAGTGCTGCGGTCCACCTACCCGCGATGCTTCTCCAGCACCGCCCTCACATCTCCAGGAACCTCGATCCCCTTCAATGCGACGACGTCGGTCACCACCACGACCTGCTTCACCTCGCAGCACAACGTCCGCGCTTCGCCCTCGCCGCGCATCAGTTCGAGCCTGAACGCCACACTCGATCGCCCGATCTTCTCGACCGCGAGTCGCACCACGCACACGTCGCCGTAGCGCAGCGGCGCGCGGAAGTTCACTTCGAGATGCACCGCCGGCACGCCGATCTTGCGCTGCTGCGTGAGTGCCGCGTACCCGCCCGGAAGCTCGTCGAACATCGCTTCGATCGCGTCGTGGCAGTACTCGAGAAAGCGCGGGTAGAACACGATGCCGGCGGCGTCGACATCACTCCATCGCACAGGGCGAATATGCTCGAACATCGAGCGACGATAGCGCGTGCTAGCGTGCCCTCCATGCCCTTTGCTTCTTCGCGTCGCGCGTACGTTCTCGCCGGCGGACTCGCACTCGTCGCCTCCGCCTGCTGGCCGCAGCCGACGCCACAAGGGACGCAGTTGTTCCGCACCGCCGTGAGCGGATCTCCCGGCTCGATGCTCTCGGTCACGACGAACAGCAACGACGTGTTCCTCGCGGGTGGCTACGTCGGCGTCGACCCGGCGCTCATCGCCGACGGCACGATCGGACGACTCGTTCAGTATTCGACCGGCACTTTCACCACGGTGTGCCGCACCGATCAGGTGCTCTGGTGGGCGACCGCGGCGCGTGACGGCAGCGGCGCGATCTTCGCGGCGGGCGAAGGCGGACGAGTGATTCGCTATCAAGGCGGTCGCTGCGACACGCTGAATCTCGACGTGACCTACCCCGAAGGCGCGCCCACGTTCTTCGGCGCGGTCGCACTCTCGTCGACGGATGTATGGCTCGTCGGCGGATCCGCGTTGCCCACCGGCCCGCGTGGCGTGCTCGTTCACTGGAACGGAACGACGTTCACGCAAGAAGCCACCCTCCCCACGCGCGCGCAGCACGCCAATCTCTTCAAGATCGACTCGGACGGCATGCAGCTGTTCGTCGTCGGCACGCAAGGCACCGTGATCGAACGCGACACATCGGGCGCGTGGCGCGAAGCGGATGTCACGGTTCGCACGGAAGACAACTCGCTCTTCACGGTCTCGTGCGCATCGAGCGATTGCTGGGCGGTCGGGGGGACCGGTGTGGCGCTGAATCTTCATCGCCAGGGGATGGACGGCGGCGTTTCGAGCTGGGCGTCACGGGGCTCGATCGGGAGTGTCGCGTTCGACGACATCACCGGTCTCAACGGCGTGTGGACGCAGAACCCGTCCAACGTCTGGATGGTCGGCAACTTCGGCACGACGGTGCACACGAATCCAGGGAGTTCCGTCGCGTACCGTGTCTCGGCTGAAACGACTGCGACGCTGCATTCGGTGGGCGGCAATTCGTCGGTCGTGATCGCGGCCGGCGGTGAGTTGTCCGTCACGAACGCAACCCAACGCGGCGTGATCCTCGTACGCGGCGATTCGTCCCCGCAATTCACGTTCGACGGACAGACCTTCCAGGCCACCGGCGACCTCCGCTCCTCGCTCGGCGGCACCGGTCAGGGCGGGCGTTGACGCGCACGAGCCGGCCTTGACACACCACGCCATGAGCCCATCATCCGAGCCATGCTGCAACGCGTCAGTACGTTCTGCGAGTCGAGCGCCGCACGATTCGCCACCACCGTCGAATCCAATTTTCTCAGCTTGATCGAGCGATACGAAGGGCGCCTGGCCCTGTTCCGACTCGGCCTGCCGCACAACGACAACGCGCCGCGCCATGACCTCGTCCGACCCTCGACGATCGAGTGGGGCGCCATCCCGCTGGCGGTCCTCGTCGCGGCCTGCGCCAGGGACGTCGTGCCTGCGAGCATTCCCGACGGAACGCCGTCGTGCGGTGCCGCGTCGATAGAGCCCGCCGCCGGCGAAGTCGAGCCCGCGACATTGCGCGAAGCCTCATGCGCGCTCGATGGCGAGCATGTCGCATTGCGATTCGTGCGGGATGATGGCTCGCCATTCGTCCTCAGCGGCGATCGAGACGGCGACGCGCTCCGCTCAGTGCATCTCTCGATCGCGCGCGGCGACGCCACCGTCGTTCCGCACGATTGCCACGCGACGTTCGATGCGTCGGGCCACGAGGCGTGGGGGCGGATCGTGTGCGACGGCGACGACTCGCTCGACGCGCGATTCCATGCGTGCGGTTGCACTGGATGGACCGCGCGCGAATCGCACGGCGCCGTTCACGCCGCGTTCGAGCGCGCAGAAGCGGTCGATTTCTCGAGCGCGCATGCTCGTTGCGTCCACGACGACCGATCCATTCGCATGGTGATCGAGAGCGACGGCGGCGAGCGATGGAGCCTGTCGGGCCGCGTCGGCAACGGGTCGCTCGTCGACGGCAACCTCGCGCTCTCGGCGCCCGCGATCGGCACGGTCACCCAGAACATCCCGGTGTGCAGCGCGAGTCTGTCGCTCGCATCCGGCGTCGCATCGGGACGCGTGCATTGCGAAGTGTGCGGTGCGCACGGGACGTTCGACGCCGCGTTCGAGAGCGAATGCGAGTGAACGACGTGCGGCTGGGCGGTGCGTATGCGCGTGCAGACATGTGCCGCTCGCGGCCCGTCACTCTGCGCGATAGGCGAAGTTCATCGCGTAGTCGTAGCCCTTCACGTTGCGAAAGTGCTTCGAGTGCATCCCGCGAAAGCCGGCGCGTTCGAGCAATGGCGTGAGCGCGTGCCAGTCCCAGCGATAGAGCCGTCGCAGGGTCAGCGTCTCGAGACGCGCGCGGCCGTCGCCTTCGCGGATCGCATAGAGATGATGCTGGTCGATGGCGTCGGCGCGGCGTTCGTTGAAGACCGTGAGCGTCACGCGAGTGCCGGCGTGTGCGTGGTCCCACGCGATCTCGGCGCGCGCCATCTTCGACCAGTCCCACTCGAGTGAGCGGATCCCTTCGTTCGGCGCGGATTCCTTCTCGTCCGCGAAGAAGTACACCAGCGCACCGCCGGGCTTGAGTGCGTCGTGGAGACCGCGCAACGCCGCGAGCAGGGCGGCCTCGTCTTCGATCCAGTGAATGACGTCGTTGAAGATCACGTCGTACCGCGACGGATGCGTTTCGCCGAGCGTTTCCCAGCGCGCTTCGAAGACAGGGACATCGAGCCCTGCCTCGCGCAGTGCGTCGGCCGTGGTCTTGCGCGCGAGCGTGGAGAGATCGCATGCCTCTACGCGGAATCCTTCCTCCGCGAGGTTGACCGTGTGATCGCCGAGCCCGCACGTCGAGTCGAGCAGCAGCGCGTCGGGACGATCGGCGTAGAGCGCTTTCAATTCGCGTTGGCTGTCGCGCTTCCATCGCCGGAAATCGACCGGGTCGCACGCCCGACGAAACAGCTCCCACCGCCAGAACGTGTCCCAGTCGAATTCACCGATCATCTTCGTTCACGCTCCGGGCGACTTGTTCTATCTTGCGCTCGCCGTGCGGGCGGCAGTGTAACGGACCTTCCGTGAACGACACGATCGAACACCCCTTCGCAAACACTCTCGCGGTCAGCGTCGTCGGGCTCGGATACGTCGGATGCGTGGTCGCCGCCTCGCTCGCGGCCCGCGGCGTTCGCACCATCGGCGTCGACGTGAAGCAGCCGGTGGTGGATGCGCTCACGGCAGGGATTCCCCCCATCGACGAGCCGCATCTTCACGACCGGATCATGCGCGCGCGCGAACGCGGAACGCTCAGCGCGACGCTGGATCTCACTGGGAGCGTGGCGTCGACGGACGTGTCGCTGGTGTGCGTCGGCACGCCGGTCGGCCCCGACGGTCACCTCGTCGAGACGTACGTACTCGATGCCTGCGAGGCGATCGCGCGCGCGGCTGTCGCAGCGAAACGGTCGCACACCATCGTCGTACGAAGCACGGTGCCGCCCGGGCTGCATGCGCGGGTCACCGCACGCGTTCATGCCGCGGTGGGCGATGCGCTCGGAACGCTCGTCACCCTCGCACTCAACCCGGAGTTCTTGCGCGAAGGCGCCGCGGTCAAAGACCTCGAGGTCCCCGAGCTGGTCGTGTACGCGACCGATCACGACGGCGCGGCCGCTCGGATGGAGCTTCTCTACGCCGATCAGCGCGAGCGTCTCGTCCGCACGGATCCCGGCAATGCCGAAGTGCTGAAGCTGGTCGCGAACGTGTGGCACGCACTCAAGGTGTCGTTCGCCAATGAAGTGGCGCGTATCGCCGCGCCATCATCGGTCGATGCATTCGCAGTGATGGAGCTTCTCTGTCGCGACAAGCGATTGAACACCTCGGCGGCGTACCTGAAACCCGGTCTTCCGTTCGGTGGCGCCTGTCTCACCAAGGACGTGTCGTCGCTCGCATCACATGCTGCGGCGTTCGGCGTGAACACGCCGGTGGTGGCGAGCATCCTCGCGTCGAATGCGGCGCACGTGGATCATTTCGTCGCGGCCGTGCTCGAACGAAAGCCGCGTCGCGTTGCCGTGATCGGAATCGGGTTCAAGCCGGGTGCCGCGGACGTGCGCGACAGCTCGCCGGTGAAACTCGTGCTCGCGCTTCTCGATCGTGGCGTGCACGTGGCGGTCGCCGACAGCGCGGTGCTCGCGGCGAAGGTTCCGCCCCTCGGGATCGATGCATTGCGCGCCGCCCTCGGCGACGAACGCGCGGAAGCTTCCGCCTCGGTCGCGGCCGCGGTTCACGACGCCGACGTCATCGTGACGGCGCACCCGAGCGCGGATGACTGCCGCACCCTCGCGCAACTTCGTCCACGCGTTCCGGTGCTCGATACGGCCGGTGAGTTGCTGCGTCGCATCGGCGCCGACGAACGGACCGGGCTCGAGGTGATCGAAGTACTCGCACGAGGAACGTCGCAACGATGAGACCCGCAGACAGCTGGAAGACGCTCATCGTCCCCACGCACCCCGGCGTTCAGTATCACTTCTGTCGCGTCGGTCTTCCGACCTACTTCCTCGGCCACTGGGATCAATTCCAGTACTGGCGACCGAAACCCGCGAACGTTCACAACCTGCTTCCCGCGTTCGAAGACTCGCAACTCGAGTACGGGCCGGCCGACTTCGCGCGTCTGATCGATGGCCGCGAACACTTCAAATTCCCCGAGGATTTCGACCTCGCGTGGTTGATGTTCAACTGGCAGGTCAAGCTGTTCTGGGAGCGACGCAACATTCCGAAGCTGTACCGCGTCGCGAAGATCTACGAGTTGGAGCGCGATGATTGGGCTGCGCTTCTCGAGCGCGACGATTTCACGGTCGTGAGCTTCTATCCCAACACCGTCGCGTGGCTCAAAGAGACTTTCGGCGTCGATGTTCCGTACATCCCGCTCGGCCTCGATCCCGATTCATACGGCCCGTATACCGGGGAAGACGCGCACGTTCTTTCGGTGATCCATTCGTGGCAGGAACGCGGCTGGCACTACAAGACGTACCTCGAAGGAACGACCGACGTTCCGACGCTGCACATCGACCACCTCGACTCGAGCAAGGCGGTGCAGAAGTACGACGACATCCAGCGCCTGCTGCGTCGGTCGCGCGTGTACCTGCACGACGGCGAGCAGGAGTACACGATCACTCTCATCGAAGCGATGATGACCGGGATGCCGATCGTGAGCTTCCGACTCCCGGGCATCGAGCGGTACGTGGTCGAAGGCGAGAACGGGTTCGTCGTCGACAACGCGAAGCAGCTTCGCGACCGCTGCCAGATGCTCCTTCACGACGCAGACCTCGCTCGCAAGATGGGCGCCGCGTCCCGCGCAATGGCAGTCCGCGACTACGACGAAGCCCGCTGGCGGCGTGACTGGATCACCGCGATCGATCGCTTCGTTCGTCCGCGAGCCACCAGATGAGCACGCCGCCGCGAGGGTTCTCTCTCGCACGCGCCGCGCTGGTCTTCTCGAATGTCGGTCGCACGCTGCGACTCGCGTGGGAACTCGATCGCTGGCTCACGGTTCGCTACTTCACCGCGCAACTCGCCGAAGCGCTCCTCCCGATCGGCCTCGCGTACGTCGGCAAGCGCATCGTCGACGCCGTCGTCGCGGCCCGCACGCTTCCATCGCACCCCGCACGCGAAGCGCTCTTCTGGGTCGTTCTCGAGCTGCTCATGTTCGTGGGACGTCATGCGATCGGCCAGTGGAGCGGCTACCTCTCGTCGCTGCTTCGCTCACGACTCGCGACCCACGTCGACGTGCTGATCTTCAAGAAGGCGCTCGGACTCTCGATCCGCCACTTCGAAGATCCCGCGTTCATGAACATGCTCGAGCGCGCCCGCAAAGAGTCGGGATGGCGGCCGGTCGAGATCATCACGCACGGATTCTCGCTGGGTCGGAACGCGGTAACGCTCATCGGCTTCGCCGCATTGCTCGCACCGTTCAGCCCGTGGGCCGTGGGCGCACTCGCACTCGCGTCGCTGCCGTTCCTCGCGGAGATGCGCTACGCGGGCGAGCAGTACGCGATCAAGCTCGCGCGCACCCAGGACGAGCGGCAGTCGGGATATCTCCAGTCGCTGCTCACGAGCGATTGGTACGCGAAGGAAGTGAAGCTCTTCGCGCTCGGCCCGATGCTCGTCGAGCGCTATCGCGAGTATCAGGATCGCTTCCTCGAGGAGGACGCGGCGTTTGCTCGCCGCCGCGGAACAGCGGTCACGGTCCTCGGCGCGACGAGTGCGCTCACGTTCTATGCGATCTACGCGTGGATCGTGGCGCGCACGGTGACGGGCTCGATCACACTCGGTGAGATGACCCTCTATCTCACCGTGTTCCGGCAGGGTCAGTCGGCGTTCCAGTCGGCGATGAATTCGATCGCGCGCGCGTACGAAGACAATCTCTACATCAACAATCTCTTCGACTATCTCGCGATCCCCGAGGACGACCGCGCCGAGCCGCTCTTCGACGCGCCGCGCGGAACGCCTCCGTCGATCGAGTTCGATCACGTCACGTTCCAATATCCGGATGCGAAGAAAGCGGCGCTCACCGACGTATCCCTCCGCGTGGCGCCAGGAGAGACCATCGCGCTGGTGGGGCCGAACGGCGCGGGAAAGACCACGTTGGTGAAGTTGCTCACGGGTCTGCACGTGCCGAGCGAGGGCGCGATTCGTCTCGACGGCGAAGACGTGGCGGCCATGGAACGCGGCCGTCTGCGCAGTCGAGTGGGCGCGGTGCTCCAGGACTTCGTGCACTTTCATTTCACCGCCGCGGAGAACATCGGCATCGGCTGGCTTCCCGATGCGAAGGACGAAGCGCGCGTCGAGGCCGCGGCCCGTGACGCCGGGGCGCACGAGATCGTCGAGAAGCTTCCCGAGAAGTACAAGACCATGCTCGGACGCTGGTTCGGCGGAGAGCAATTGTCGGGTGGTCAGTGGCAGCGCGTCGCGCTCGCGCGTGCGTTCATGCGGAAGAGCGAGTTGCTGGTGCTCGACGAGCCGACGGCATCCATCGATGCCGAGGGCGAGCACGAGGTGTTCGAGCGATTCAAAGCCCTGAAAGCGAATCGCACCGCCATTCTCATCACGCATCGCTTCGGCACGGTGCGCATGGCGGATCGCATCGTGGTGCTCGACGGAGGGCGCGTGGTCGAACAAGGCACGCACGCCGAACTGATGGCCGCGGATGCCCTCTACGCGAAGATGTTCCGCATGCAGGCCGCGGGCTACGACGTCGACGGCAAGAACGGAACGGAGGCGGCGTGAGCGGGAGCGTCGGTCGGATCCTGTGCCTGCATTACGTGGCGCCCGAGGGGAGCAAGCCGCGGCGTCTCGCGATGTCGCACGCACAACTGCGCACGATGGTCGCGAGCGAACGCGCCGCCGGTCGCAAGGCCGCGACGCTTGCCGAGTGCGCGCGCGATCCGAACACGTTCGCCCTCTCGTTCGACGACGCGCACCGATCCCTGCTGACCGAAGCGATGCCCATTCTTCGCGCGCTCGAAGTGCCCGCGACCGTGTTCGTGCCGACCGCATACGTGGGAACGAGCGACGAGTTCCTTACGTGGGACGAGTTGCGCGCGTTGCGCGACGCAGGGTGGTCGATCGGATCGCACACGACGCGGCACGCGCGGATGTCGTGGCGCTTCTACGATGAGGACGCAGCGGCACAGCAGCGACGACTCGCGGACGAGTGCGTGCGATCGCGCGAGATCCTCGAATCGAAGCTCGGGATCACGATCGACGAGTTCGCGTTTCCCTACGGCGAGACCACGGCGGCCGCGCGCGAAGCGGTCGTGCGTGCCGGGTACAAGCGCGCCTACACCGTTCGCGACGCGCTCGGGTGGGACGGCGACGACCTCGCGATCCCGCGCCTCGACGGGATGGAAGCGCACGGAATCGTGCGCGCGCGCAGCGAGCAGCTCACCAGGATCAGCGTCGTCATCCCGGCGTGCGATCGACACGAGATGCTCACCGAGATCGTCGCGCGCTGGTCGGCGCAGAGCTATCCCGCCGAGTCGTTCGAAGTCATCGTAGTCGACGACGGATCACGCACATCGCTCGCACCATGCTTCGAAAACGCGGCGCCGAACGTGCGCCTGGTCGAATCACCCGGCAGCGATGCGAAGTTCCGCGCCGGACAAGCACGACAGCGCGGCGCATCGGTCGCGGCGTTCGACACGCTCGCGTTCCTCGATGCCGACATCGCCGTGGGCGACGACTTCCTGTGGGCGCTCGACTGGATCCATCAACGCGTCGACGACCCGGTCGTGCTCGGCTACCTCTCCGGCTACAACCTCCACGACATCGGCTTCACGCATTCGATCGACGACATTCGCGGCGGAAAGAACCCCGAGACCACCCTCGCCGTCATTCCCGATCGATCGCGCGAGCCTGCGTTGCGCGCGTGCCTCGACAACGTCGACTGGCTCCCGGAAGCGTGGCGCCTCGCGTACACCGGCAACCTCTCGCTCACGAAGCGCTCGCTCGAAGCCGTCGGCGGATTCGCGACCGCGTTCAGCGGATGGGGACTCGAGGATCTCGATCTCGGGTATCGACTCCATCGCGCCGGGTTCCCCTTCGTGTTCTCGCGCTTCGCGGTCGGCTTCCATCTCGTCGACGCGAACGAAGGCCCGCCGCGCAATCCGTTCCGCGCCGCGAATCCCACCCGCGAGCGCTTCGCCGGGTACGAGCAGAACCTCGCCACGCTCGCAGCACTTCATCCCGACGATCCGGCCATCGAACAGTTCGTCGCGTCCGCACACGCCGACATCGCCGAAACGTGCGGCCGGCCCGATACGATCGGCGTGGAGTTCGGCGGCGCATCGAGTCTCGAGTGCTCGTTCCATCGTCGCGTGCATCGCACCCAGCCCGGCGGACTCGATCGGCACGAGTTGCTCGATCGGCTCGCCTACGCCGTGAAGGTCGGTGCTCGTTCGCTCTATCTACTGGG
>CBIHQZ010000081.1:0-11771 GCA_966212315.1 uncultured Myxococcales bacterium | reverse complement strand
ACGGCAAGATCGAAGGACCCGCGGGCGCCGCCGCGCGGCTCGGATTGCGACCGAGCACGCTGCGATCGCGGATGGCGAAACTCGGGATCGAACGCGGCACGAAGTGAACGCATCGACGCAGACACCGACCCATGACTGACGATTTGCGACTCCGCCTCTCGACGGCGTAGCGTGCCGGGCTATCCATGGGCCACCGGCACGTATTCATCCACCATCGCCAGTTCTCACTCACGCTCGCATTCTTCCTCGCGTGGTGCGCCGCCTGCGGCCCCGCGCCGAGCGTGCCGACCGACAGCGGCGCGAGCGACGTAACGACCTCCACCGATGCGGTTTCCTCGCCTGACGTTGCACCTGCCGACACGGCGCAGTCGACCAGCTGCCCGTGCTTCGACGGAGACGGCACCTATTGCGAAGCCGACGTCGCCGCGCGCGCCAACGCGATGGGCTGCATCGCGAACGATGCGAGCGCGACGGGAACGCGTCTGCTCTCGTGCGCTGGCGGTGCATGGAGTGCGACTGCCACGTGTGCATCGGGTTGCGCCACCGGCGAAGAGTCGGCCGGCGCAGCGTGCTTGCTACCGGTGTGCGACTGCTTCGTGCGCGTCTCGTGGTGTGGAGCGAGTGCCGCGCGTCACGCGCTCACGCTCGATCCACCCTGTCGCATCCCGCTCGTTCCCGAGCACGACACCGACATCCTCGGGTGCAACGGGAACACGTGGGTCGTGCTCCAAGCGTGCGCGAACGGCTGCGAAGAAGCGCCGACCGGCACACCCGATTCGTGCGTCTCGATGCGCACCGCGCAGGATCCTGGATGGGCTCCCTGCGCGCATCAACCGCAGTTGCACGCGGGGCTGCACCCCGAGGCGTCCGACCGTCTGCGGTGCGCGGGCGTGACGAGCGATCGGATCACGCAGACGATCGGAAACGCGGCCGCGTCGGCTGGCTACCATGCGCAGGACGGAACGGCCGACGGTCTGCCGTACACCGCAGCGGTCGATCTGAGCGTGCGCGGAATGAGCGAGACGCAGATCCGCGATCTGCTCGTGCGACTTGGCGAGAACGGTTTCGCAGCGTGGTACCGCAAGCCCGGTTTCGACGGGTGGCCCGCGGCCGATGCGCCCCACATCCATGCCGTGTTCGCGGGCGTCGTGATGAAAGCCGCGCTGCGCGAACAGGTGCGTGACTACCTCGCGGGTCGCAACGGGCTCGTGTCGCATTCGCTTTACACGTTCTGGCACGCGACGCCCGAGATCCTGTCGATCGTGCGGCTGCTGTTCTCGCGGAACTACACGCCGTGAGAACCCGATCGCGCGGTGTCGCAATGTGACAGCAAGCTGTCATGCTCGTTTCGCGCGCGAGACGCATTGAGATATGCGATCGCCGTCACGGACGATGCGCGCGATGCGCTCATCCTCTTCGTCGCGTGCCTGGCCCCTCGCCCTCGTCGCACTCTCCGCGGGCGCGTGTTCTTCGCCCATGCCCGCGGGCGATGGCGGCGACGTCGTCGATGTCACCGACACGCGCGACGCCGCCATCGAAGCGTCGACCGATGCGAGCAGCTTGGACGCTACCGACGCCACATCCGATCCCGACGTCGCGTTACCCGATGCATCGACCGATACCGCGCCCCTCGACGTGACGATCCCGGACCCGTGCGACGGCGGCGCGCGGTTCTGCAACGGGCAGTGCATCGATGTCTCCACCGACCTCGCCAACTGCGGCGCGTGCGGCAATGCGTGTCCCGGCGCGAGCAACGAATGCGGTCACCCGACGTGCACGGCCGGCGTATGCGGTCGCGAGTTCACCGCCGTCGGAACAGCCCTCGCCGCGCAGACTGCCGGCGACTGCCGTCACGAGGAATGCGATGGCGCGGGGGCGATCGTCTCGCGCGTCGACACTGCTGATCCCCCGGCGCCAGGACCGAACCTGTGCACCATGCCCGCGTGTTCGCCGTCCGGCAGCCCTCAGTTTCCCCCGCGCACCGCGGGAACCACGTGCACGCGCGGCAACGGCAGCGCGGGCGTGTGCGATGGCCGGTCGCCGAACCCATCGTGCGTTCCATGTGTCGCCGACGGGCAATGCAGCGCGCCGACGCCTGCGTGCGAGACGACGACCAACGTTTGCGTCGCATGCACGACCGACGCGCATTGCCCCCGCACCGGCACACCGCGATGCGACGTGTCCACGCACACGTGCGTTCCCGACACCGTGCTGCTCGTCGCCGGGAATCTGAACACTGGTGGCATCACGCTCGGCGCGAGCTTTCGCGCGGGCTCGTGGAGCACGACATCGATCGCTCCGCCCGCGGCCGACATCTACGCGTATCGCGGCGGCGGCGTCGTGGTGACGGGCCACGGACGCGGCGTTGCGATGCTCGGTGGCAGTACCGACGCGGGGCTCTACAGCCTTACGTTCCGCAACACGAACTGGTCGACCTTCGCGCGCCAGGGGACCAGCGTGAACCGTACGATCGGGCGCCCGATGCCATCGGGAACCGCCGGCGGCGGCGCGATCGTCGCGCATCAGATCGGAACCAGCGCATCGCCCATCGACTTGTCGCAGTACGACGACGCGAGCAACGCGTGGTCGACGCTCCCGGACGACGTCGGCATCGCGAGCGACATGCGTGGACTGCCGGGCGCGGTCGCCGACGCATCGGGCAATCCGATCGTCATCGCGGCCGCGGGATCCGGGTTGACCTACGTGTGGAGTCGTCGCGTGGGTGGCGTGTGGAGCGCACCCGCGAACATGCTCAATGCGCCGCTCGCGTTCTTCGGCGTGAACTCGATGAGCGAAGCCGTGCTGCGCCCCGGCACGTCGCAGCTGGTCGCCGTGATGCGTGCCGGTTCGAGCAACTCGGAGGTGCGGTACGCGGTGTGGAACGGCACGACGTGGTCGGCCGCCACGACCGTCGCGACCGACGCGAGTGGCTTCCGCGCGTTCTCGATGGCGCCGCTGCTCGATGGACGCGTTGCGCTCGCGTACGTCGACAACGCAGATCACGTGCGAGTCGGCTTCTTCGACGGGAGCGCATGGAGCGCGTTCGACTCGCTGACGCTCACGCCCAACTTGTTCCCGGTCAACGCGCCGATGGCCATTGCACGCGGCGCGAACGGCGACGCCGTGCTCGAGCTGGCCTACGCGTCGGACATGGGCGTGTGGCACACGCGCCTCACGCGCGAGTCGCCCGCGACCTGGACGACGCCCGTGCTCGTCGGCGGATCGACCGCGCAGTTCGGCGGGGTGTGGTTGGCAGTGGGACCGTAGACAGGGCGCCGTTCACGCGCTCGTTCGACCGAGGTCCGGTACTCTCGCCGCGTGACACTTCGAGTCGGAATCATCGGTGCGGGCTCGGTGGGCTGCTACATCGGCGGCGCGCTCGCCCACGCGGGCTGCGACGTCGTGATGGTCGGTCGCGATCGGGTGCGCGACGAGATCGCGACGCACGGAATCAACCTGGTCGACATGGAGGGCCGCCGCACTACGACGCGCGCGGCTCGATTCGTGACTTCGGCCGCCGCGCTCGACGATCGCGACGTCGTTCTCTGCTGCGTGAAGAGCGCGCAGACCGCGTCGGTCGGCGAGGAACTCGCTGGGATTCTTCCGCCGCGCACCGTCGTGGTGAGCATGCAGAACGGCGTAGGCAACGCCGCAACGCTGCGCGCGAAGTTGAAACAACAAGTGCTCGGCGGGATCGTCGGCTTCAACGTGCTCTCGCGCGGCGACGGGGTCTTCCGGCAGGCGACGAGCGGTCAGCTGGTCATCGAGGATCGCGGCGTCGCGGGCGAACTTCGCGACGCGTTGACGCGCACCGGATTCGACGTGAAATGGATTCGCGACATCGAGCCGGTGCAGTGGGCGAAGCTGGTGATGAATCTGAACAACGCCATCAGCGCGCTGTCCGGCGCACCGACGCGCGACATCGTGTTCGACGCGAAATACCGCCGCGTGCTCGGCGGCATCGTCGGCGAGGCATTGCGCGTGATGAAAGCAGCCGGCATTCGTGCCGGGCGACTCGGCGCGTTTCCGGTCACGTGGTTCCCGCTCATCGTCAGCATTCCGACGCCGATCCTTCGCGTCGTCGCACGTGCTCAACTCGACATCGATCCGGAGGCTCGTTCATCGATGTGGGAAGACCTCACCAGACGACGGCTGACCGAGGTCGAGTTTCTCAACGGCGAGATCGTGCGCCTCGCGGAGTCACGCGGGATCGACGCCCCGATGAACCGTCGCATCGTGAAACTCGTTCACGACGCGGAGGCCGCTGCCCAAGGTTCGCCGCACATGAGCGCCGATTCGCTCTGGCACGCGATCGCGGGGTGAGGCCGCACGGGTTGAACGCTGCGCTTGGCGGAATCACCCCACCGACTTCGACTCCCGCTCGATCCACGCCAGCATCGGCTCGCGATTCTCGGGACTCACACTGAGCCCGTGCATCTCCTCGGTCTCGGGATCGGGCGTGATCCACACCGCCATCCCGTCGATCCATCCTGCGTACTCGGCCTGCCGCGCGTTGTTCCGCGTGTACTCGAAGCGCCGCAGTTTTCCGTCGCGGAGGATCGTCGGCTTCAGTTCGTATTTCACCGGCAGAAACGACCCGCTCGTGCTGCTGAACTGCACCATTCCGTTCGGTGCCTCGTCGTGCACGTACGACACGAGTCGATCGAAGTTCGCGAATCCGAATTTCTCACCCGATCCACGATGCGCGGTCTCGTCGGTCTCACTCGGCTTCGCGAGACGCCACACGCCGTCGGCCACGCGCGTCACGTGCGGCACGAGCGTCGGCATGATCGCCTCGCCCGTGAGTGCGGGCTCGAAGCGCAGATCGCATCCGCTCACGATGAAGCCTTTTTGCAGCGCTCCGTGCGCCGTCCGTCGCAGGTAACTCGGATGCACGCGTCGCACCCCGAACGGCGAACGATCGACTCGCACGATCGCCGGATCCGCGGCGCCCGCGTCTTCGTCGGTGACCAAGCAGTAGTCCCAGAGGTCCGAGACCCCCACGAACCGATATTTCTTCGGCAGTCGCGAACGATCGACGCGATGCACCGGCGCGGGCTTCGGCGGCGCGAGCAGTCCACGCACGCGATCGAGTAACCCCGTCTCGCGCTTCTTCGCCGGCGGCGCTTCCCATCCGCGCAGGATCTGCTCGAGTTCGCGCGCGCCCCATTCTTCCTCGGGCGACTGCACGAACGGGCGCAGCACGGTGCTGTACGGAATCACTTCCCAGAACGCGCGCACGAGCGTCGGCGCGTCGTCGCGCAACGTCACCGCCGCGCGATTGGTGCGGTACTCCGGGATCAGCGTTTCGAGCAGCGTGCGGAGCGATTCGGCTTCGCGCTGGACCGTGGCGACGTCGAGGGTCATCGATGCGCCGCGTACAAGGCCGAGGCGCCTGCGGTCAAGCGAAGTGGCGAGATCGTCGCGTGGTACCGTCGCCGTCGACGATGAACGAACCGCGTTGGATTCGCGCGCCGCATGTCCGCGTCGTCGATCACGGTGAGCACACCACCATCGTGGCGCGCGACGGATCGTTGCGACGTTTCGACGCCGAATCCGCGCAGCTCGTGCGCGTGCTGCTCGATCACGCGACCCGCCCCGTCACGCGCGCGGCACTGCATGCCGCCATCGCCGAAGCGACCGGCACCGCGCTCGATGCCGAGGCAACGCGTGTCGTCGACCAGGCCCTCGAGATCTTCCGTGCGACCGCGGTGCTCGTCGACGCACCATCACCCGCCACGCTCGCGACGCCCTCGATCTCGCGCCCGCGCGTGGTGCTCGGAATCACCGGCGCCGTCGCGACGATGCATGCGCCGATGCTCATCGGACTGTTGCAACAGCGCTACGAAGTGCGGGTCGTCGCCACTCGCAAAGCGCTGCGATTCGTCGGCCGCGTGGGTCTCGAAGCGCTCACGCATCATCCGGTGCGCGCGGGGGTGTGGGATTCGCGCGCGGATCATCCGGTGCCGCACATCGAGACCGCGGAGTGGGCGGATCTGGTGCTCGTGTGCCCCGCTTCTGCCACCACGATCTCGCGCATCGCGACCGGCAATTGCGTCGATCTCGTGAGCGCTGTCGCGGTGAGCACGCGCGCGCCGGTAGTGATCGTGCCGTCGATGAACGCGGCGATGCACGCGAACGGAGCAGTGGGCCGCAATCTCGATGCGCTCCGCGACGACGGTCGTTACGTCGTGCATCCATCGCTCGGCGTCGAACTCGCGCAAGCCCCCGAAGCGCGCGTTCCCATGTACGGACCGGCCCCGCCTGCGGCCGACATCGCGGCGATCGTGAACGCGGTGTTCGCCATCGAATCGACACGCGGCGGCGTGCACGTCCCCGTCGGCGCGGATGCATGGGACGCGGTATTCCGCAGCGTTGCCGAAGCGAAGCTCCCGTGGTTCGAAGCGACCATCGACGAGAGCGTGTTCGCGGATCTCGCGGCGCGCGACATTCGCGCGGGCGGGTGGCTCGAGGTGGGCGCCGGCACCGGTGCGATGGCATGCGCGGCTGCGACGCAGGGATTTCGGGTGACTGCGATCGACATCTCCGCCGCCGCACTCGCCACCGCGCGCGAGAAATCCGGCGCGACCGAAGTGTCATGGGTGCTCGACGACGTGACCGCCTCACGCCTTCTCGGTCGCTTCACCGTCGCGCACGATCGCGGCTGCCTCCATCTCTTGCCGGTGCAGCAACACGCTCGTTACGCCGCGTCGCTCGCCGAGCGCGTGGCACCGGGCGGATGGCTTGCGGTCGTCGTCCACGACCCCGACGATCGCACTGCGCGCGGCACCTATCGCTTCACCCGCGACACACTCGCTTCCCTGTTCGTGCCCGCGTTCACCCACCACGCCGAACGCCCCACCACACTCGGTGCGAACGTCCCCGCGCGGATCCACTGGCTCCGTCGCAACGGCTGATCTGGTCATCGTTCATGGTGGCGCGTCGTGATGCGCCTGCGCCCATCGGTTCCCCACCGCATTCCTCTGGCGGCCACCGAGTCGTGGTGGCGCGTCGTGACGCGCCTGCGTCCGTCGCTTCCCACCCCCGATGCGTGCCCGATCGAGCGGAGGCTACCGCTTCTTCTTCGCCGGCCGTTTCGCCGCCGCCCGCACATGCGTTCTCTCGCTCTTCGCATGCGCGGTCGCCGTCTTCTTCGCAGCGCCCTTCTTCACGCCGCCCTGATGATTCGCCGCCGGTTTGTGCGAAGACTCCAGGCTCCGCGTGAGCACGTCGAGCAGATCCTCCTCTGCCGCCTTTGCCTTCCCCTTCGCGGGAGCGTGCAGCGCGCGATGCTTCGGCATCTTCTTCTTGATCAGCGCTTCGATCCGCTCGCGATACTCGTCGCGGTACTGATCGGCCGACCATTCGGTGGTCATCTTCGCCACCAGCGCCCGCGCCGCCTTCACTTCACCCTCGCCGGGTGTGCGCGTGCTGAGGTCCAACTCGCTGATGCTGCGCAAATCGTCCGCGGTGCGGAGCATGGTGAGCGCGAGCGCTTCCTGCTCTGGGTGCACCGCCGCCAGGTGCGGCCGCTTGCGAAGCGTAATCCGCACGATCGCGACCTTGTCCTCCTGTGCCAGCGCCTCGCGCATCACCGAGTAGGCCCGCTCTCCGCCCTTCGCCGGCGCGAGGAAGTACGGCTTCTCGAACGACATCGGATCGATGTCGCCGCGCGCCACGAACTCGAGCACCGGGACGTCGTCGCTGGTCTCTTCCTGCACCGCCTCGGCGAGCTCTTCTTTCCCGACGACGGCGTACTTCCCCTTCTCGTACTCGTAGCCCTTCACCACCTCGTCCCAACCGAGCTTCTTCCCGTCGGCCGTACACACGCGTTCGTATCGCACGGGTGCGAGATCGGTCTTGTGGAGGAGGTGGAACGAAACCTCTTGTTTGCTCTCGGTCGCGGAAAACAATTTCACCGGGATCGCGAGAAGCCCGAACGAGAGAGTGCCAGTCCAGATGGCGCGCATGACCTCGGACGGAGCAGTCGGCGTGCCACCCGCGGCGGGCAATTCCGGGACAATCTTTCACGCCCACAAGTGCTGACTCGGCCGTGGTTTTCTGCGATTTCGCACGGGCGCGCGTCAGCGACGAACTGTTATCCTCACCGCGCCTCTCGGACCCCTAGCGCGGAACACCATGGAACAGAACGACGCAATGAACGCACTTCAGTCTGACGTCGATGCAGATGGCAATTCCTCGGCTCCCGAGCCGCTGGCGAGTGCGCTGAAGGCAGCCGCTGCGAGTCCGGCCGACGACGCTGTGTGGGACACGCTCGAAGAAGCCGCGGCGTCACTGCAGCGACCCGACGATGTCGCGATGCTCTACACCAAGATCCTCGCCAAGGAGCTCGGGGGAGAAGTCATTGCGCGCCTCGGACAGCGTGCGGTGCGCTTCCATGACGAGTGGTTCGAGAGCGCGCTCTCGCTGGTCCCCGTTCTCACGCGCGTGCTCGACGTCGATAGCGAAGCCGAGTGGGCCTTTCAGCGCCTCACGCTTCTGCTCACCAACGCAGAACGCTGGGACGAGTTGCTCGCGCTCTACGACCGCGCGCTCGTCATCGCGAAAGAGAAGTCGCGTCGCATCCAGTTGCTCGACGAGGCCGCGCACATCGCCAAGGACTTCGCGAGCCAGCCCGATCGCGCGATTCAATACCTGGAACAACTGTTTCCGCTGAAGCCGTCCGACGGTCAGCTCGCGCTCTCGCTCGAGCGACTCTTCGAGAAGCAGGCGCGCTTCAGCGATCTCATCAAGCTCTGGAGCGCGCGCGTCGCGGTCCTTCCGAAAGATCAGGTTGCGGTCACACGCGCACGCATCGCGGCGTGCTGGCTCGACAACCTTCATCAGCCGGCCGAAGCGCTCGCGTCGGTGGAATCACTGCTCGACGAGAGCAAGGACGACAAGGTCGCGTGCGGCTTGCTCGAACGCATCGTCGCGCTCCCCGAGTCCGCGGCGAACGTTCGCTCACGCGCGGTCGACCTGTTGCGCGGACGCTACGACGCCGCCAAGCGCGGCGCCGACGTCGTGCGCGTTCTTACCGTTGCACTCGCGTTCGCCGACCATGACGGAAAGATCGCGATCGAACGCGAAGTCGTGGAGCGACTCACCGGCCTCTCGCGCGACACCGAAGCGCTCGAGCACGCCGCCGGTCTCGTGGTCCTCGTTCCGGGCGACGCCGATGCACGCGCACAGCTGTCTCTCCTTGCCGAACGCACCCAGCGCCACGATCTGTTCGCCGACGCGCTCGCTCGTGCGGCCGATGCATCCGACGATTCCGTCGTTCGCATCGCGCTCTGGATGGAAGCCGGCGACATCCGTTGCGACACGCTGAAGGACGAACCGGCGGCAATCGGTTTGTACGCCAAGGTGCTCGGCGCGGCCGATGCGCCGGAAGCGACGTTGCTCGCGGTCGCACGCCGGCAGGCGGGGCTTCTCGAGCGGGCCGGTCAGGCTCACGAGCAACTCCAGGTCCTCGAGCGACTCGCAGGCCTCGAGCCCGAGACCGCCGAGCGTCACAACGTGCTCGGACTCGCCGCGCGTCTCGCCGATGTGCTCGGCGAAACGGATCGCGCACTCTCGGCTTGGTCGGCGCGTCTCGCGGACGACGCGAAGGACAACGAAGCGCTCGATGCGACGGTCGACATCCTCGAACGCGCGCAGCGCTGGGAGACCCTCATCACCGCCCTCCGCCGTCGCGCGACCGCGACGAGCGACGCAGCGGCGAAGCGAACCGATCTGGTGCGCATCGCGACGGTGCAAGCGACCCATCTCTCGACCACGAGCGACGCGATCGGGACCTGGCAGGAGATCGCCGAAGCGTTCGGTCAGAACGCGGAGACGGTCGACGCACTGAGCGAGTTGCTCGGAACCGCTGGACGCTCGAAGGAACTCGCGAAGCTTCTCGACAGCGCCGCAGTCGAAGAAAACGATCTCATCCGCCGCGCCCAGTTGCTCCACCGCCTCGGTGACGTGCAGCGCGTGCAACTCGAGTCGAACAAGAAAGCCACCCGCTCGTACCGCGACGCGCTCGAAGCGGATCCTCGCAACGAAGGCGCGCGCGCCGGATTGAAGGCACTGCTCGCCGACGAGAAGAGCATCGGCGCCGCGGTCGAAGCGCTCGCGAAGGCGTTCGGCGCCACCGACGAGTGGTTCAACATGCTCGAGATCCTCGAGGCGCGTCTGCAGGTCGCGAAGAACGACGAAGCCCGCACTGCGGTGCTCCTCGAAGCAGCAACGATTCAAGAGCAGCGCGCGAGTGATCCGACGGCCGCGCTCGGCTCGTTGCGCCGTGCATTCCCGCTCAGCCCGGAGAGTCTCGAGATCGAGCGCGAAGTGGTTCGTCTCGCCGAGTCGACCGACGGATGGGCCACCGCGGTCGACGCCTATCGTGATGCGATCGAGAACGCGACCGCCAACGGTGAACGCCGCGCGGATCTCTATTTCCAGCTCGGAACCGTGCTCGAGAATCGGCTCGCCGATCTCGATGCATCGCTTGCCGCGTACAGCGCGGTGAGCGCGATTCGCGCCGACAATATCGACGCCGCAGGATCCGCAGTGCGTGTCGCATCGCGCGTGGGTCGATGGGACGCAGCCGCAACGGCGATCACCGGACTCGCGGCGGCGCGCAAGGGCGTGCAGCACGAGTTGTTCGACACGATCGACGGCATCGCGATGGAGAGCAACGCGTGGGATGCGGCGGTCGCCGCACTCGAGAACGGCGTGCGCGAGGCCGCTGCGCTCGAGCCTTCGGTCGCGCGTGAGATCGAAGCCCGCATCGCCACCTGGCATCGCGATCGCCGCACCGACGCCGACGGCGCCGAGCGCGCGCTCCTCCGCGCTGTCTCGCACGACGACAAGCATGCCGAGACGCTCCGCATGCTGGCGGAACTTCAGCGCCGCACCGGCGGACGGCCGCTCGTCGAAACGCTTCTCTTGCTCGCCGCGACCGGCGAGTACGACCATCTCGATGCGCTTTTCGAAGCGTCGCAGATCGCGCTGCAGGCATTCGGCGACGAGGCCGTCACGCGCTCGACCCTTGCGCGCCTTCTCGATCGCGCCAGCGCGCAGTGGCAACTCTCCGCGGAAGCGTACGGCAGTCGGACGCCGGAAGCGTTCGCGTCGTTCGCGCTCGAACAACTGGTGCGAGTGCACAGCGAAGCTTCTGAACATCGCAACGCGGTCGACCTGCTCGTCGACGGCGCGCAGCTTCCGTTCGCTTCCGAAGTCTCGCGCACGATGCGCCATCAGGCCGCGGAGATCGCGGCCAATCAGCTCGGCGACGGAACGCGCGCGATCGATCTGTACCGAGGCATTCTCGAAGAAGCGCCCGACGACGCCCGCGCGATCCGTCAGCTCGCGTTGCTCTACGAGACGCACGAACGGCTTCCGGATCTGCTCTCGCTGCGTCGCCACGAACTCACTCTCGAGCCGCCGATCTCGCGCCGGCTCGAACTGCGTCTCGACATCGCCCGCGTACTCGGAACCCTGTCGGATCGCGACGGGCGGCTCGCCGCGTTGCGCGAGAACCTTGCGGAGGAACCGGGACACGAAAGCTCGATTCGCGAGGTGTCGCATCTCCTCGAAGAAGAATCGAATCACGCGACGCTCGCCGATCTGCTCTCGGAGCAGGCGAGTGCGCTCGAAGCGCGCGGTGACAATTCGCTCGCATCGCAGCTGTGGGCACGCGTTGCGGACATCGCCGAGTCGAAGCTCGCTGACGTGTCGCGTGCGATCACCGCACACGGCCGGGTGGTGGCGCTCGGTGCGACGAC
>CBIHQZ010000080.1:0-11830 GCA_966212315.1 uncultured Myxococcales bacterium | reverse complement strand
CCCGGCGCACCGAGGCATCCCCGATCTTGCTACCGCTGACTCTCCCTCCGTCGCCCGCAGTCATCGCACGGCGCGCAGGCGACGTCGAAAGAGGGGCTGGAACGATGATGGCGTGATGAGGTGAGGGCCGGGAACGAGGTCGTACGGGCGTCAGAAGCGTTGCGTGCGCAGTTGCATGTCGCCGTGCGACGCCTCGGATGCACATCATCTCCCTTGCTCGCCACGTGACGCCCCGCGCCCTCGACGCTTCCGGCCTGCCACGCCGCTACGAGTGCAGTTCATCAATCACGCCTCATCCTTCGAGCCCCTCTTTCGACGATGCCTGCGTTCGCGCGCTACGCGCTGGCATCGGAGGGAGAGGGGCGCGCGGCAGCGGGGGTGAGGTCACAACTGCGGGCCATCAACCCCGCCCTCAACGGCATCGCGAATCCGTATATGCTCCGCCGCCATGCGACTCTTTCACATTGCGCCGCTCTCGCTCGCGGCTGCCGCTCTCGCGCTGACCGCTTCCCCTCACATCGCCCGCGCCGACGACATCGTCCGTTCCCGCGTCGCGATTCATCTCGAAGGCGGAGCCGGCGTGATGCTCCCCGAGTACCAACGCCAGACACTCGGATACAACCTCGCATTCGAAGGCACGGGACGCATCGGCATCTCGCTCGTCGACGCGTTCGCGATCCAGGTGTCGGGCGGGCATTACTTCTATCCGACGGGCAACACATTCGGCGGCGCGCTACCGGTGACGGGCGGTCTGCGTCTCGAGCCGCGGGTCGGCAACATCGGGCGCTTCTTCATCGACGCCAACGCGGGCGTGGTGTTCTCGGGACACGATCCGACGCTCACGCGCTTCGGCTTCGACGCAGGGCTCGGCTTCGAATTCTCCGCCACGCGCTGGTTCGGCATCGGGCTGTTCGCGCGCTACGCCCACGTGGTTCATGCGCCGTCGGATGTGCCGAGCGATGCGATGACGGTTCTCGGCGGTCTCTCGATCTCGCTCCGTTACAACTCGGTCACCCACGTCGAGGAGCACGTCGTGGTGCAAGAAGCACCGCCGCCGCCGCCGCCCGATACCGATCGCGACGGCGTGCTCGATCGCGACGATCTCTGCGTGAACGAACCGGCCGGCGATCATCCCGATCCTGCGCGCAGCGGCTGTCCGCAGGTGGACACCGATCACGACGGCGTCTACGACGCGACGGATCTCTGCGTGACGACCCCCGCGGGCGATCACCCCGATCCCGAACGCGCGGGTTGCCCCGACGGTGACGACGACAACGACATGGTGCTCAACCACACCGACCAGTGCCGCACCGAGCATCAGGGCATCCATCCCGATCCGGCGCGTCCGGGTTGCCCGCTTCCCGATCGCGACCACGACTCGATCCCGGATCCCACCGACCACTGCCCCGACCAGTTCGGCGCACCGTCGCCCGATCCGAATCGCAACGGCTGCCCCGGCCTCGTGCGCGTCGAGAACGGTCAGATCCGCATCCTCACCCCGGTGTTCTTCGCCACCAATCGCGACCGCATCCTTCCGCGTTCGTTCCGCGTGCTGAACGCCGTTGCCGATGCACTGCGTGCGACGCCGGAAGTGCACCGCATCGCGGTCGAAGGGCACACCGACGACGTGGGCGACGATGCACGCAACCTCGAGTTGTCGTCGCGCCGCGCAGCGAGCGTGATGGCGTACCTCACCACGCACGGCATCGAAGCCTCGCGCGTCGAAGCGCACGGTTACGGCGAGACGCGTCCGGTGCTGCCGAACACGAGCCGCGCCAATCGGGCCGCGAATCGTCGCGTGGACTTCCGCATCGTCGACCCCGCGCCGACCACGCCGAGCAGCGATGCTCCGGTGGTCGCACCGCCGGCACCGGTCGCACCCGCGCCGGTCGCGAGCCCGGCACCTGCTGCCGCCGCACCCGCGCATCACGCGCCCGCCGCTCACCCGGCGCGCCCCGTGCGCGTCCCGGCGCGTCGCCCGACGCCCGCGCACTGATCAGCCTCTTCGCGCCAAGACCTCTAGCCTCCGCGCCACGCGCGACGTATGTGCATTCCGCCATGCGTCGCGCTCTCGTCTTCGCGTTCGCGTTCGCCGCCTGTTCGCACCACGCATCGACCGATCCCACCGGCGAGGCGCTCCGTCTCGCACGCGAGGTCACCGCGCACGGCCACGCGTTCGAACACGTTCGTTCGCTTACCGACACCGCGGGCCCACGACTCGCCGGGTCGCCCGGTGAGGCCGCGGCGGTCGCGTGGGTGATGCGCACCATGCCCGCGCTCGGACTCGTCGATGTTCACACCGAGCCGGCGACCGCGACGCATTGGACGCGCGGCGCAGAATCCGGCGCGATCCTCACGACCACCGAACGCCCCGTCGCACTCGCGGCTCTCGGTGGAAGCGTCGCGACACCGCCCGAAGGAATCGAAGCCGACGTGGTCTTCGCGCCATCGATCGAAGCACTCGACGCGATGCCGCGGGACCGAGTCGAGGGTCGCATCGTGTTCGTATCGCGTCCGATGCGACGCACACGCGACGGATCGGGCTACGGCGACGCGGTGTCCGTGCGCGGTCAAGTCGCGGTGCACGCAGCGCGACTCGGTGCGCGAGCAGCGCTGATTCGATCGATCGGCACCGACCACGAACGCTTCGCGCACACGGGAGCGTTTCGATACGACCCGGCCGTTGCGATGATCCCCGCGGCCGCCCTCTCGGTACCCGACGCGGAACTGCTCGAGCGACTCGTGACGAGCGGGCCGGTGCGCTTCCGACTGATGCTTTCGGGGCAGCGGCTTCCCGACGGCCCTGCCTTCAACGTGGTGGGCGACGTGCGTGGCAGCGAGCATCCCGAGGAGATCGTGTTGCTCGGCGCTCATCTCGATTCGTGGGACCTCGGGCAGGGCGCGCTCGACGACGGTGCGGGTTGCGCGATCGTGCTCGAGTCCGCGCGCGCGATTGCCCATGCACCCGTGCGGCCGCGACGAACGTTGCGGGTGGTTCTGTTCGCGAACGAAGAAAACGGCATCGGCGGAGCGCGGGCGTACGCGGAGTCACACGCGAGTGAACTCGGCCGCCACGTTGCAGCCATCGAAGCAGATCTCGGCGATGGTCGCGTTCTCGAATGGCGCGTGCCGGCCGCGGTGCGCGCGAGTGCGGGTATGCGTCCGCTGATCGACGTGCTCGCATCACTGCGCGTGCCACTGGCAGAACGCGATGCCCACGGTGGCGCGGACGTCGGCCCGCTCGGCGAAGCCGGTGTGCCGCTGCTCGATCTTCGTCAGGACGCGACGAACTACTTCGACCTGCACCACACCGCCAACGACACCCTCGCGCAGGTCCGCCCCGACGAGCTGGCGCGCGCGGCGAGCGTGTTCGCTGCGACCGCGTACGTGCTCACCCACAGCGTGGAAACACTCGGTCGCGCGCCGGTCCATCACTGAGTCGATCGCGCGTCTGGACGCTGCGCGCGCGCTCTGTTAACCGAGTCGCGTGGAAGATCGAACGCGAGCCGCGATCGTGCAGGGCGATCGATCCGTCCTCGTCGAAGTCGACCATCCCGGCTACGACTTCGCCCGCGACAAGCTCGCTCGCTTCGCCGAGATCGAGAAGTCGCCCGAGCACGTTCACACGTATCGCGTCAGCGATCTCTCGCTGTGGAACGCGGCGTCCGCGGGCCTCTCGCCCGACGACGTCACCGCCGCGCTCCGCGAGATCTCGCGCTTCGAAGTCCCCTCGCTCGTGCTCCACGAAGTGCGCGAGCGAATGGCGCGTTTCGGTGCGTGCGTGCTGCGTGATCATCCGAGCGATCCGGCGCGTCTGCTGCTCGAGGTGCGCGAAGCGTTTCTCGCGGATCGATTGGCCGGCGAGCGGCGCGTCCGCGAGGTCATCAACCGCGTCGAGGGTGGATTCGAACTCGCAACGATGCACCGCGGGGTGGTGAAGCAAGCACTCCTCGCGATCGGCTATCCCGTCGACGACCGCGCCGGACTCGTTCCGGGTGAGCCGCTCGAGATCGCACTTCGCACCGACGCGTTCGCGCCGTACCCGTATCAGCAGGCCGCCACCGAAGCGTTCGTGCGGAGCGGCGCACATGGGGTGATCGCGCTGCCCTGCGGTGCGGGCAAGACCATCGTCGCGATGATGTGCATGGCATCGATCGGCACTCGCACGCTCATTCTCACCGCCGGTCGCGAAGCCGCGACGCAGTGGAAGCGCGAGATCCTCGCGAAGACCGGGTTGCACGGCGCCGACGTGGATCTCTACGTCGCCGACGAGAAGAACATCGGTCCCGTCACGATCAGCACGTACTCGATGCTCGCGCGCAAAGGCGGGACCGGCCCGACGAAGTTCCAGCACTTCGATGTGCTCGCGAAAGAGCCATGGGGATTGGTCGTGTACGACGAAGTGCATCTGCTCCCTGCGCCGGTGTTCCGTCTCACCGCGGAGTTGCAAGCACGCCGGCGACTCGGACTCACCGCCACGCTCGTGCGCGAAGACGGACGCGCGGGTGATGTGTTCGCGCTCATCGGTCCGAAGCGCTTCGACGTGCCGTGGCGCGAGATCGAGAAGTCGGGGCACATCGCGGCGGCCACGTGTTTCGAAGTACGAGTGCCGCTCGATGAATCGCGTCGCGACGACTACGCGCGTGCGTCCGAACGCGAGCAGCCGCGCATCGCGGGGGAGAATCCGCGCAAGCTCGAGGCGCTGAAGACATTGGTCGATCGTCATGCCGGCGATCGTGTGCTCGTGATCGGCAGCTACCTCGAAGGGCTCGCCGCTGCGGGTGATCTCATCGGGGCGCCGGTGGTGACGGGCGAGACGCCGAACGACAAGCGCGAAGAAGCGTATCGCGCGTTCCGCACCGGTGCCGTGCGCCGGCTCGTGCTCTCGCGGGTGGGGAACTTCTCGATCGATCTGCCCGACGCGAACGTGTTGATCCAGCTCTCGGGCACGATGGGCTCGCGACAAGAAGAAGCGCAGCGACTCGGACGCGTGCTGCGCCCGAAGCCTGGTGGCGCTTCGTTCTATTCGCTCGTCACGCGTGACACCGTCGAACAAGAGCACGCGCTGCATCGGCAGTTGTTTCTCGCCGAGCAGGGGTATCGGTACTTCATCGAAGACGCCGACGACCCGGAAGCAGCTCGATGAGACCGCTCGGTGAAATCGGCGCGCAACTTGCGCAAGGTGCGATCGATCCGGTCTATCGCGGCGATCTGGATCAACTGATGCGCCGGTCGATCACCGGCTCGGAGGCACTCGAGATCCTCCGCAAAGGCGAACCCGTGTTCGCGCTCGCCTTCGAACTGCTCGTCGAGATGGGGTGCACCCTTCCGGTTCCGTCGTTCATGACGATGCTGGCGGCGCGCGCCGGAATCACGACGGCGGATGCGCGCGACGTGCTGGAGCGGATGTGCGACACGGGCCTCACGTTCACGCTGGCGCGCGGTGCAATCTGCGGGGTGCCCCGGTTCATCGCAGCGCGCATCGGTCCGAGCGTCGTCGGGATCTCACTGCCGGTCGCGCCACCGGCGGACGTTCCTGCCACGACGCCCGCGCATGCGGATCCGGCGCAGCGTGATGCGATAGCGCTGGTGGGTGCCCTCGCGCATCGCGTGGTCCGCTACAACGCCGATCTCTGGCCCAACGCGACGACGGCAAAGAAGCTCGCCGAATCGCTCGGTGTACCAGTCGAGTGGATCGAGATGATTCTCGCCCGCGCGCAATCGCTCGGAATGCTCGCGGCACGCGGCAAGCAGTTCGAACCCGTCTTCGCGATGCTCGATCGGCGTTCCAACCGACTCGTTCCGCTCCAGGGCGAGCGCGCGTTCCTCGCGACCCGCGAACCGGGCGCGTGGATCCCGGTCGAGGCGGTCGTTCGCGCGCGTGTCCGCGGGGCACTCGATCGACAGCGCGACCGAGCATTCGATCCTCGTTTCGTGACCGACGCGATCCAGGCGCTCGGCACCCTCCCTGCGGTCGAGCGACTGCGGCACGACGGCATCGAGTTCGTCCGCGTCGCTTCGAGCGATCACGTCGAAGAGACCGGTGACGGCCACGTGACCCCGAACCTCGAAGTGATGCTCGGACCTCGTGCGACGCCGTGGGTCACGGCTGTCGTCGCGCTCGCCGCCGAGCCGGTGCGGTTCGATCGCATGCTCACGTTCAAACTCACGCCTGCTTCGGTCGCCGCGGCGATCCGTGTCCGTCTCGATGCCGACGTGATCGTCGACGCCCTCGGAAAAGTAGGACGCGCGCCGCTCGCGCCCAACGTGCAACAGATGGTGCGTGACTGGGCAGCGTCCGCACGACTCGCACGCGTGCGCGAGGCGTGGTTGCTCGACGTGCCGCGCGAAGCGCAGCGGGCGGTGGTCCAGCGGCTCGGCGCAAAGGTGCTCGCGATCCCGTCGCCTGTCGAACTGATCGTCGACCACGCGGTCACTCGCGCGCAGATCGAAGACGCTCTCCGCAGCGCCAAGGTGAACTTCGACGGGAGCGTTCCGTTCGGCGGCCAGACCGAGCGTCGTGCCTACGTCGACGGCGACCCCGACGACTTCGACGATCTGGACGACGACGACGACCTCGACGACCGGATCCTTGGGCACGAGGGACTCGCGTTCCTGTACGCCGAACCACCCGACCCGACGCTGGTCGACACCGCGAGGAAGCACGGCGCGGCGCGGATGCCTGCGGTCGCTCCCGCCGCTTCGCGCCGCGCGTCCCCGAAGGCGCGCGTGCCGATCGATACACCCATCGAGGCGCCCGCTCCGCGCATCGATGGCGAGGAAATCCTCGACCCCGCGAAGTTCGCCGACGCGTTCCAACGCGCCATCGCCGCCCGCACGCGCGTTGCGATCTACTCCGCAGCGGTACCGACCCATCCGATCGTCCTCGAACCCGAAGGCGTCGATCGCCGCGGTGGCGACGTGCGCCTGCTCGGCATCGACACCGAGGAACAACGCGGCCGCTCGTTTCCGATCGGTCGCATCGCGCGCCTTGTCGTCCTCGCACCGCGCTGAAAAGCAGTCCACGCGCGCCGCCGTGCTGTGACACCATCCGCGCGCTTTCGCATGGCGAGCGACGACATCCATCACGCCGCGGCATCGTCCCTTCCGCGCAGCGCCCATCGCGTCGCATGGATAGCGATGGCCGTGCTCACCGTGCTGATCCTCGCGATCGCCGCGTGGGTGCCGTGGCACAGCGTGCTCAGCGTCGACAATCGCACCTACGTCGAGATGATCCGCGGCGTGCGCGACACGGGTCTGCCGTGTCTCTCGAACGGCCCCGCCGCCGAATTCCCCGAGCTGCGCGCGCGCTTCAACAACGTGTTCCACGGTCGTCTCTGCTCGGCTTATCCGCCGCTCTTCGCCTACGCGGCGCAGCCGGCGTTTCGACTGGGCGGATTGCGCGGCGTGATTCGTTTCAACGTCGCGCTCTTCGCGGCGCTCGCATGGATCGTGTTCTGGCTCGGTCGCCGGATGATGCGCGACCCGCGCGCCGCCGCCGCCGCTGCGTGGCTCGCGGTCACGTCGGCGCCGATGTTCATGATGGGCAGCGACGCGTCGTCGTACACGCTCGGCATCGTGCTCGCGACCGCAGCGATCGGCTGCGCGATCGAGTCGCTCCACGCGCGCGAATCACGGACGCGAATGCTCGCGTTCGCCGCGGCGACCGGAGCATGCAGTGCCCTCGCGCTCGGCACGCAGTTCCTCGTGATGCCGATGTGCCTGGCCGTCATCGCGCTGCTCTTCGCACTCCGACTCGAGTCCGAGCCTCCGCTCCACGCACGCGCCGATCGCTGGTGGCTCCCCTCGCGCGTCTCGCTTCTGCGCGGCGGCAGCGCGCTCGCCGGCTTCGTCCCCGCGCTACTGATCACCGCACTGATCAATCACGCGCGCTTCGGATCGTTCAGCCCGCTCGGGTCGGGCCCGTGCGTGTGGTCCTCGTGCGTGTCGTCGGGAATCATGAACCAGGCCCCCGGCGCGATGCTGAAGTACGCGCAGCCGGTGATCGCGTGGGCCGCGTTGTGGGCGGTGTCTTCGTGGTTCGTGTCGTCGTCGAAGAACGGCCGCATCGCGGTCGCCGCGTTCTTCCTCGTGATGCTCGCCCCCGACAGCACGCTGCGCACGCACGCCGTCGGCATCGCGCGCCTCGCGTGGGGATTCGTCGTCGATCTCAACGGACTCGACATGGGCGACTTCTGGCGCCCGCCGGATCATCTCGGTGTCTTTCTCGGACCGTTCGCGATCCGCGCGATGATGCAGGGCGCGCCTGCGGTCGCCATCGCGCTGGCAATGAAGCCCGGCGACTCCGCGCTGCGCCGCGACGTCGCACTCGCGGCTGCGGCGGTTACGGCGCTCTTTCTCTCGCTCGCGATGCGCGCCGGCGTGAGCACCGTCTTCGCCGTCGGCTTTCCGTTCGTGTCACTCCGCTACGTGTCGCCCGGGGTGCCGATCTTGCTCTTGCTCGCCGTCGTTGCGCTGCGCGATGTGCCGTGGCGCTGGTGGCACCTCGCGACCGGCATCGTCGTCGCGATCGCACTCACCGCGGTGCTCTTCCACACGCCCGCGGACCACGCGTTCGCGCGCCGCGTGTTTCTCCTCCGCGTGCTTCCCGCCAGCGGCTTCGTCGCGCTGCTCCTGAGCGCGCGCTACCTCGCAGGCGATCGCGCCCGCTGGCTCGCGCTGATGCTTCCGTTCGCGGCGGTGCTCGTGTTCGCCGGTGGCGTGGGCGCAACGCTCGGCATCGATGGACGCGCGGTGTACGACGTGCGCGCTGGCAACGACGCGCGGGTCGACGCACTCGCTCGCGTCACGCCGCAACGATTCGCAATCGTCGGATGGCCGCCGCAGATCGACACCCCGCTCGCATTGCGCGCATCGCGCGACATCGTGTACGCGGATCTGTTCGAGTCCGCGAACTGGGCCAATTTCCGCACGCTGATCGATCGCTGGGCCGCCGAGGGCCGTCCGATCTTTGCGCTGTGGCCGAGCGATTCGATCGTGAGCCCGTGGCCGGAGGTCGCGTTCGTACCCGTCGACCGCGCCGCGCATATCTACCGCGTTCAGATCGTTCCGCGCGCGCAACACTGACTCGATCGCACTGCATCACCACAGGAGTTCGCATTGCTGCCCAACGAAGCTTCATGGCTGGGACGACACCTCGACTCGATCGCGAGCGATCGTCTGTTTCCGCTGCTCAACGTCGGGAGTTCCACGGCGCAATTGCGCGAGCACGATCAGCCCTGGATCGACGGCAGCATCTTCGCGCCGATGCGCCGCCGCGGCGGGCGGGTCATCCACCTCGACATGAAACCGGACGCGGGGGTCGACCTCGTGGGCGATCTCGACGACCCGGCGTTCTTCGATTCGCTGCGCGGCATGGGCGTGCGCTCGGTGCTGTGTTCCAACGTGCTCGAACACGTGCGGGATCCCGGGGCACTCGCGCGCAAGCTGGTCGACCTCGTCCCCGTCGGCGGCGTCATCACCATCAGCGTGCCGCGTGGATTTCCGTATCACCCCGACCCGATCGACACCGGGTTCCGCCCCGACGTCCCGACCGTCGCAGCACTCTTCCCGAACACGCGACTGCTCGATGGCGCCGAGGTCGAATGCGGCACCGTGTTCTCGCTCTTGCGCGGCAACGTCACGCGTCTCGCGCTCAAGTCGGCCGGCATCGTGGCGGACGGATTGCGCGGACGACGCGCACCGAAAACAGCGGCTGCCGTCCCGAGCGATGCGAGGCCACAGCGCTTGAGCGAATGGTTGTGGCCGTGGAGTGTGCGGCCCTTCGTGGTGACCTGCGCGATGCTCGAACGGGTGTGAGTGCGCGCTCGGCGTGCACTCAGCGTCGGAACGCGTGCGCGAGTCCCACCAGCGCCACTTCGTAGGCCTTCAAGAAGCGTTCGCCGCCCCATGCTGCCCGCGCGGCCGTCGCGATCGAATCGCGCGCGGGCTCGTTCGCGAAGACGCCGCGGATCGCTTCGCGAAGTGACGTGTCGTCCGTGGTGATCGAGACCCCGGGGGTCGCGCCGAGGTTGGCGGTGAACGAAGGATCGTCGCTCACGATGGCGGGCAGTCCGCACATCAATGCTTCCTGCACGCTCAACGGCAGCCCCTCACCGCGCGATGGAAGTACGAACGCATCGGCGGCGGCATACAGTTCGGGCATCCGCGCGGGATCGACGGCGCGATGGTGCACCACCCCGTCGACGCCCGTGAGCGCCGAGGCGAGTGGCCCGTCGCCCACCACGAGCAGTGTGATTCCCTCGCGTGCGAGAATCCGCTGCGCCGCGGCAACGCGATCGATCGCTTTCTTCGGCACCAGACGCCCCACGAAGAGCACGGTCTTCGCGTCGCGCGCGACACCCCACGCAGCGCGCGCGGCCATTCGGTCGGCGGAACGCGGCATCGTGAAGCGCGTGTCGTCGATCGCGTTGGCGATCACCGTGAACGGGGCGGGCACGCCGAGCGACGCGAAGTAGTCGGGCACATGCGCGCTGCAGGCGATGCGTCGATCCGCGGCGGCGATCACCGCGCGGCCGAGCGTTCGATACGCGGTCTGTTGCACGAGATCGAGTGCAGGCCCGAACGGGACGTATCCCACGTGCTGCGTGAGAAGCAGCGGCTTGTCGTACCGCTTGCAGAAGGCCGCGGCCGCCGCCGAGCCCATGTAGAGGCAGTCGTGAACGTGCACCACGTCGGCCCACGCGACCTCGCGTCGGAGCGTGTCGATCGCACGTGGCGACCAGAGCGGGTACGGCACCCCGAGCCGTTCCTCGAGACCGTTCCACGCGCGCACGCGAACGGCGCCGGCGTGTTCGCCAGGCGCATCGGGCGTCGCCGACGAGACCCATCGCACCGCATGACCCTTGCGAGAGAGCCCTTCGACCAACGACTGCGCGACGCGCTCGATGCCGCCCATGTGCGGCGGCATGTAGTGAGTGACCTCGAGAATGTTCACGGCGGCGGCAGTCAACAGCACGCGCGCGAAAGTTGGAAGTGCGCGCGAGGAGGACGGTGTCGTCTGCAACGCCGGAGCCGGCGGCGAATGCGCTACGCTGCGTGCATGAATGCTTCACTTCGCCGCGTTTCGTATCTCGCACTCGCGCTGGCTGCGCTCACCGCATGCAGTGGGGGAACCACCACGGATGCCGGCGATGCATCGGCGACCGACGCCGTCGACGTCGCGACCGACGGCGGCATGGATGCATTCGACGCGTTCGATGCATTCGATGCCGATGACGCGAGCGACGCGATGATCGCGACCGATGCCGTCGATGCCGTTGATGCAACACCGGACGTCGTCGATGTCGCGGATGCGTCCGAAGCCGGCGTCGTGGCCATCAGCGCGCTCGTTCATGTCACCGCGCTCACCCAGAACTGCATGCCCGCGGTCGCACCCGATCCGCTCTCGATCAGCGGCAGCATCGACGTCACGAACATCGGTACCGTCCCGCTCGGCCCGATCAGCGCGAGCAACGGCACGGTTCTCAGCGAGACGACCGGCGCCGAACTCGCGCGCTTCACGCTCACGACCGCCGGCGACATCGCGGTGGTCGGCGCGGGTGCGAGCGGCACCACGAACTTCACGAAGGACAGCGACTCGCTCGATCCCGCCAACGGCTGCACGCCGGTTCCATGCGGGACGTTCGTGCGCGTGGCGATTCCGATCACGGGTCCGAACGTGCCGTCGGGCACGCGCGCGTTCTCGCCGATCACGATGGTGCAGTGCGTGTTCTGAGAGGCGCGCTGACGTGACCTCACGAGCGATTCCCGGCGGGTGAACCCGCGGCATCGACTCCTAAGCTTCGCCTGCGCGAAGCTCTCGGTGACT
>CBIHQZ010000079.1:0-11836 GCA_966212315.1 uncultured Myxococcales bacterium | reverse complement strand
TGCGACATCGCGAGCCTCACGAAGGTGAGGCTTCGGAGGTGTTGCCGTGGCTTCAGCCGCCGGGCCCACACGCACGCACACTCCTCGTGTGCGCGCGGAGTCTCTGGTTCGACGAGTGGGGGTTCGCGCGAATCGCGGCGCTCGAGCGCACCCGTGAAAGACGCCCCCGCCACGACGTCGGCGTAGCGCACGTCTCGCCCGTGGCACTCACTCCGTCACCGCACCGCCACCGCCGACAACACGATCCCCCGCGCCGGCGTCTGCGCCGACTCGATCCGCAATCCGGCCGCTTCGGCGATCGCGCGGATGTCGCGATTCGGCGTGCATCCGAGCTTGCCCTGCGTGAACGGCGTGATCGCATCGAACATCTTCGCCACCGCACGATCACGCGGACGAACGTGCTCCAGCAACAACACGCGGCCACCCGGTTTGCACACCCGCCGCATCTCGCGCATCGCGGTGGCGGGCTCCACGAACGTGCACATCGCGAGCGAACACGTGACCGTGTCGAAGCTCCCTTCGTCGAACGGGAGCGCATTGGCATCGGCCTTCGTCGCGACGAACTCACGGCGCATCGCCTTCGCGCGCGCCGAGGCTTCTTCGAGCATGCGCGACGAGAAGTCGACGCCGGTCACGCGACACGCAGGCGGATAGAACCGCAAGTTCTTCCCCGTCCCGATCGCGACTTCGAGCACGTCGCCCGTCGCGTTGGACATCAGCCCGGTGCGCAAGCGATCGAGGAAGAGCCGATCGAGCGCGACCGTCATCGGGTCGTAGTCGCGGCCGAGAGCATCGTAGGTCGCGCGCACGCGCTGAGCGTCCATGGGCGGGAGTCGTATGACGGCAAGCGCCGCGAAGGAAAGGTTGTTGCGACGTGACGCGAACGCCTTTTTTGGGCAATTGCGCTTCTCTACACGCTCGCGGCGCGCGAACCCCACCGCGACCGAACGCCTCTACGGCATCGTCATCCCCTGCTGCCCGAGTTCCTCCATCGCGTTCGTCGTCTCTGCCGAGCGCGCGCTTGGTTCGCGATGCACCGCGAAGTACACGCACGTGCGATCCGCGGATTCCTCGGGCGGGCACGGGGCGGGTGAGAGGCCGTCGACGTGATCGAACTCGACGCCTTGCTCTGTGAGTGCGTGGGCGATCTGCATCCGGAGCCATACGCGGCGCAGCGGCGTCGAGATTCGCAAGACGGGATGCAACGCGACCGCGTTCTCGATCTGCACCGTCGCGAACAGAGTCACCGTTCGGGCACCCGTCGCGAACGAGCGTTGCACCGTGCGCGCAATGCGCGCGACGTCGACGAAGTTCTGGAACTGCAGCGGCGCGTTCGTCTCGTACGGCGCCGCACGCGCAACAAGCGGATGCTCCACCGCGACCGGCAATCCGGCACCTTCGACACGCAGCACATCACCCCGGCGGAGCGTGACCTGCTCGTTCTCGTCCATCGCATGCGTATCGCCCGCTGCGATCCGGCACTCCGCGCGCGTCTCGTGTCCATCGGGCCGCCACTCGCAACCGGGTCGTGGATCTTCGCTGTCGGGAATGCCGTCGTGATCGCGGTCCCACGGAGTCGTCGCGCCGAAGTCGCGTGCGCGACTGTCATCCGCGTCGTTCGGCTCGCGCGATCGTTCACGTCGCCTGCGCGCGTTCGCATCGGGGACGCCGTCGAACGCAAGCGGGAACGCTGCCCAGTCGCGAATGGCATACGCGAGCCCCACGGTGAATCCCGCCACCGGCCCTTCGCGAACGATCGTGTCGCCCCACACCGCTGAACCAACCGAGCCACTCGCGACGAACTCGAACTCCGCCGGCAGACGCACGCCCACGCCGAACACGCCTTCGACCGCGACGGCTTCGTTCCATCGCGGCAATCGATCGGGCCGCCACCACGAGTGCATCTCCGCGGTGAAGCGCATCCCGAGAAGGCACGATGGAAAGAGCAATCCCACGCCGGCGGCGAGATGCGTCTCGGGCCCAGGCCGCACGGCGTTCGCGGCGGGACGGATGTTCTCTTCGACGATGGCGGTCCAGATGAAACGATTGCTCACCGCCGGGGGACGCGCGTCGAACAGACCGACGCTCCCCGCGAAGACGAGCCCCACGTTGCCGCGCACCGTTCCGTCGCTCACGCCGGTGAATTGCGTCGCGGGAATCCCGTTGAACCAGAACGCGGGGAAGTAGAACTCGCTCGCGAGATGAATGCTCCACGGCGCGCGGAGCGGCACGTTGAGAATGCGAATGCGAAGCCCGATGCGCGGATCGCCGAATCGTGCGCTGCCCGAGACGGTGTCGTTCGTGCCGGTGTTGTGCATGAGCACCGGCATCCCGAGATAGAACGCGACCGAATTGTGAACGCCGAAGAACACCGTCGGATGCGCGACCGATTGCCAGGTGATCCGTGCGTCGAGCGGCGCCCCTGCCCCCGGTGATGCGTGGGTGAAACGCGCGACCGCGCCGGCCCGCATCACGACGTAGTAGTCGCCGTTGTATCGAGGGAACGGAAGCCCGGCGAAGTACTCACCCGGCGGCGGCGGCGTGAAGCGATCGACGAGCGCGTCGGTCTGCGCGAGCGCGCGCGATGCCGGGAGGAACGCGAGCGAGAACGCCGCGGCAGACGCGAGCTTCACCAGTGCGGCGCGCAACACGGGACGAACGGTGCAACGGGGCGCGGGGCGATGTCGACAAACCGACGATCAGTCGGGCGTGAGCGCGCCGCGAAAGTTGATCGTGAAGGGCCGCTGCACGTGCGGGAACTGCGCGCGGAGCATGTCGGCCTGGATGCAGAGCCGCAGGTCGCGGTCCTGGATCCCGGGCACACGCGTTTCGTACGCGCGCTCGACGACGCCGATCGCGATCGTGAAGTAACTCCGCTCGGTCGGATGATTCGGCACGCGTTGCTGCGCCGCGAGCCAGCAACGATTGATGACGCCTTGCGCGACTTGAACGGCCTGCTGTTGCGTCGCGGGATCCGGGCCGCCGTTGTAACGCCAGTCGTCGTTCGGCTGCGGCGCGGTGTTGTTGCTCGACGATCCGCCGCCGACGTTGACCGAACCGAGAGGTGTCGACGTAGTGACGGTGTTCGCAGACGTCGATGGAGCGGTCTGCGCCGCGGCATCGGCGGGGGGCGTGTGTGCTGCAACGGTGGATGGCGCGCCGCTGTCGCGTGCGATCGCGTTCGCAGTACTCGGCGTATTGCCCGCACTGCGTGCGTTGGCGCGCGCCGCGTGCCCTGTTGCGGTCGGCGGCTCGGCACGATTCACGATCGGTGGCGCGGGCGCGACATTCTGCACCGGCGCGGACGGCGGCATCGTTTGCGGCGGCACGTTCGCGAGCGCACCGGCGTCGTACATCGGCACGCCGGGCGCGGGCTGATACGTCCCTGTCGTCGCGACCGCCGGTGCGTTCGTGCGCGCATCGTCGTCGCGATCGAGCACCCACTGCGCGAGCAAGAGGCCGCCTGCGACACTCACGACACCACCGACCGCACCGGCCACGAGATAGCGACGCCACCGCGGTGCAACCGGCGCAGCGGGTGGAGCGACCGCGGGCGCGTATCGAACGGGCTGTGGCGACATCGGCGCATGCGGTGCACTCGACCACTGCGGGCTCGGCGTGGCGCTCGGTGCAGCGAACGGCGACGGCGTATTGCCCGGGGACGCGTACGGCGACGGCGTTGCGTTCCACGACGAAGGCGTCGATGCGACGTGGGTTGCGCCGGTGATGTTCTCGAACTCGCTGCCGCGCTGATTCGTCGCGCGATCGATCGCGTCGATCAGCGCATTCGCGGCCGCGCCACCTTCGCGAAATCGCAGCGACGGTTCGCGGTCCACGCAATGCGCGAACCATGCGTCGAACGCCGGCGGGAGCACGCCGTGCAGTCCGAAGCGCGCGGCCCGCACCGACGCGGGCTCGAGCGGCTCGACGAGAATCTCCGTGAGCAGCGCGGTGATCGTTCCGTGCTCGCTCCCCGCCGACTTCCAGTACGGCCGCCGCGTGAGCACCCAGAACGCGATCAACCCGAGCGCCCACACATCCGTCGCGGTGGAGACGGGCTTCGCACTCGCCTGCTCGGGCGACATCCACATCGGCGAACCGACCGTCGACGTCGTGCTCTGCGCGGTGATCCCGGCTTCGAGGACCTTCGCGATTCCGAAGTCGAGCACCTTGAGCGTGAACGCCACGCCCGCGCGTCGTGGCGTCGAGAGAAAGATGTTCTCGGGTTTGAGATCCCGATGCACGAGCCCCACGGCGTGCGCAGCGCCGAGCGCATGACCGAGTTGCGCGAAGCACTCGCGCACGTTCGCAAGCGAGAGCGTGCCGCGTTCGACCGCGTCTGCGAGCGTCTGGCCGTGCAGCAGTTCCATCGCGAGCCACGGTGAGCCCGTGCCCTCGTCGATGCCGGCACCGACCACTTCGACTACGTGGTCACTGCGGATCGCCGCGCCAGCGCGCGCCTCCTGCACGAATCGCTCGCGACTGCGCGGGTCGCTGGCGATCGAAGGGAGCATCACCTTGAGGGCGCGCTCCTTCCCGGTGCTCAACTGCTCCACTACGTACACCGCGCCCATTCCGCCTTCGGCGAGAGGCCGCACGATCCGGAAGTCGCGCGCGAACACGGTGCCGGGAGCGAGCGCCATCGACGGGCTGTGCACGCGCGAATTCTAGTGGAGGAATCGCCGCGGGCAGACTCGATTCGTATCGCTCACAGCCACTGTTGGAACTCGAGCAGGTTCCCTTCGGGATCGCGAATGTGCGCGACGAGCATCCGCCCCCACATCTCGCGAACCGGTTGAACCAGCACGGCCCCGCGCGCCTGCATCGTCGCCACGCACGAGCCGAGATCGTCGACCTTCATCACCACGAGCGCGCGATCGCCGACGGCCTCGGAAAGGTCGGCAATCGTCGCTGCGAGATCGGCGCGATCGTGAAGCGCAATCGCGGCGCTGCTGCCGGGCGGGGTGAGTTTCGCGTAAGGGCCGCCCTCGTTGTCGTGCTGCGGCACGAAGCCGAGAACATCTCGGTAGAACCGATACGTTCGCGCGAATTCGCGGACGATCAGACGAACTTGGGTGAGTTCCATGCGCGCGACGATGGGGCGCGTCTGTTCCCACGACAACCCGAGGCGCTCACCGCACGAAGACGTACGCGAACGCGCGCACGTCGAGGTCACCCATGTCCGCGCCACACGCCGCCGTGTTGCCGACCGAGTTCGCGTCTTGCGTAGTCGGTGCGCAGCCGCTCGACGACGAGCCCGCCCCGCCGACGCCGATGCGTGAGTTCGGCGAGGCACACACATCGGTCCCTTCGTTGGCGACGATCCCGATCCGAATGCGGCTGCTGGTGACGGTGTCGTCACCGACCGCGTTGAAGCCCTCGCGATTGCAGTTCGGTTGCAACGAACTCGTGCCGAGCAATCCGCGCCACGCCGCCACACCGAGCGTCGTCGGAACGGTCGCACCGGCGAGTTGCGCGCGCAGCGAGGTGTTCGCGCCCGGAATGACGAGCGAGCGCCGCATCGTGTCGCGCGGATCGACCATCACCACGCGCACCTGCGTCATCGGCAGCAACCAGTAGGCCGGGTACTTCGCCTCGCTCATCGCGAGACTCGGGTTCGCGGCGTTGAGAGGATTCATGTCGGTCCAGATCGCATTCGCGAAGGCGAACGTCGATTGCGTCCCGTCGGCCTTGAGGACGAGCGTCCAGCCGCCGCCGTCGCCCTGCATGTCGCACCACGCGGAGAAGGTCGAACCACCCGAGATGATCGAATAGACGCCGCTCGTGCTGCCACTCGGCAAGGCGTTGCACGATGGATAGGTACACGCCGCGGCGGCTTCACATCCGTTGGCCGTCATCCCGTCGCAATCGAAACGTCCCGCTGAACAAGCGCCGAACGTGCACGTGCCGCCGACGCACATCGCGGTCGCGCCCGGAAACGAGCAGGCGCGATTGCACGCACCGCACGACGCGAGGTCGGTCGACGTATCGACGCAGTTCGCGCCACACATCATGCGTGGCGCCGTGCACGCAGGCGGAAGGTCGATCGGCACATCGATCGGAACGTCGATGGGGAGGTCGATCGGAACGTCCATCGCGCCGTCGTCGAGCGCGACGTCTTGCGCATCGGGCACGATCGGAACGTCCGTAGTGTCCGGTGCGACATCGAACACGTCCGGTCGTGCGACGTCGGCGCCGTCGATACGCACCACATCGACTGGCGAGTCGGCCTCCGGCCCGCCGTCGGTGGCGGCATGATGACCGAGCGCGCATGCCTCGAGTCCGAGCCAGAACGACAACATCAGGGCAAGGCGGCTCGGCGTCATGGATCGATTCTAGCGGGCTTCATCCGCGAAATTGCCCGCAGGCGCAGTGCTCACCGGCGATTCCGTGCTGTGCCGACGTGTCGTCTCCGGCCGTGATGCCCGACAAGGTTTGCCCCCCGGGATCTCGTCGTGATACCCATGCGGCTTGCGATGACTGGCCGGTCAGTCATCCGGAGGATCTGCACGACATGGGCGAGAGCATTCGCGGTACGGAACGGACAGCACCGATCGTCGTTGGAATCGACGTGGGATCGACGACCGTCAAGGCCGTCGCGCTGGATCCGGGCACGATGGAGATCCTGTGGAGCGACTACCAGCGCCACCAGACGAAGCAGCCGGAAAAGGTGCTCGAGCTTCTCGAGAACATCGAAGCCGCGTTCCCGAACTCGCCACGCGACAAGTGGCGCACGTTCATGACGGGCTCGGGCGCGGCGCCGCTGTGCAAGGGCCTCGGCGCGAAGTTCGTGCAGGAAGTGAATTCCGTCACGCTCGCGGTGGAGACCCTTCATCCCGACGTCGGTTCGGTCATCGAACTCGGCGGCCAGGACGCGAAGATCATCATCTTCAAGAAGGACGAGAGCACCGGCGCGAAGACCGCGTCGCCGTCCATGAACGACAAGTGCGCGTCGGGCACGGGCGCGACGATCGACAAGTGCATGATCAAGGTGGGCCTCGCCCCCGAGATCGTTCGCGAGATCCACTTCGACGACAGCAAGCTCCATCACGTCGCGGCGAAGTGCGGCGTGTTCGCGGAGACCGACATCGTCAATCTCGTGAAGTCGGGTATCCCGTCGACCGAGATCCTCTGCTCGCTCGCCGACGCGATCGTTCTCCAGAACCTCTCGGTGCTCACGCGCGGCTCGACGCTCAAGCCGAAGGTGCTGCTGCTCGGCGGCCCGAACACCTACCTCCCGTTCCTCCAGGAGTGCTGGCGCAAGCGCATTCCCGAAGTGTGGGACGAGCGTGGGTTCGAGTGGCCGAAGGATCGCCCCATCGAAGAGACGGTCTTCGTGCCCGACAACGCGCAGTACTACGCCGCGTTCGGCGCGTGCGTGTACGGCATGAAGGAAGAAGCGCACGTCGGTCTCTACAAGGGCACGACGGGCCTGGTCGATTACATGACCAACGGCCGCAAGGCGCGTCTCGGTGAGAGCGCGGGCCCGCCGCTCGTGAAGCACGAGAGCGAGGTCGAGCAGTTCTCGCGTCTGTACAGCATCCCGAAGTTCACGCCGATGAAGCTCGAAGCCGGTCAGACCGTGCGCGCGGTGATCGGCCTCGACGGCGGCAGCACTTCGTCGAAGGCGGTGCTCGTCGACGAGAACGGCGAGATCGTCTGCAAGGCGTATCAGCTCTCGAAGGGCAATCCGATCCAGGACACCAAGGAGTTGCTCGCGCAGCTGAAGGCGTACATCGACGACGCCGGCGCGAAGCTCGAAGTGCTCGGTTTCGGTGCGACGGGCTACGCGGCCGACGTGCTGCAAGAGTGCGTGCGCGCCGACGTGAACATCGTCGAGACCGTGGCGCACATGATGTCCGCGGTGAAGTTCTTCGGCGACGTCGACGTCATCTGCGACATCGGCGGGCAGGACATCAAAGTGCTGTTCATGAAGAACGGCGACATCGCGAACTTCCGGCTGTCGAACTCGTGTTCGGCGGGCAACGGCATGTTGCTCCAGGCGATGGCGGATCAGTTCGGGCTCAAGGTCACCGAGTACGCGGAGACGGCGTTCAAAGCCGAACTCGCGCCGAAGTTCAGCTACGGCTGCGCGGTGTTCTTGGACACCGACCGCGTGAACTTCCAGAAGGAAGGCTTCTCGAAAGAAGAGCTGCTCGCGGGCCTCGCGCAGGTGCTGCCGAAGAACGTGTGGCAGTACGTGGTGCAGATCCCGCGACTCGCTTCGCTCGGCACGCGCTACGTGCTGCAGGGCGGCACGCAATACAACCTCGCCGCAGTGAAGTCGCAGGTCGACTACATCAAGGAACGCGTGCCGGGCGCCGAAGTGTTCGTGCATCCGCACACCGGTGAAGCCGGCGCGCTCGGTGCGGCGTTCGAAACGCTGCGCGTCGTGAAGCGCAAGGGGAAGTCGACGTTCATCGGCATCGATGCGGCGATCAACCTCGAATACAAGTCGGTGAACGACGAGAGCACCGTCTGTCACTTCTGCGAGAACAACTGCAAGCGCACGTTCATCGATGCGCTGCGTCCCGACGGAAGCACCTCGCGCTACATCTCGGGCTTCTCGTGCGAGAAGGGCACCGTCGAGAGCGAAGACGCGATGATCGCGCTGGTCAACGAGCGCAAGGCCATCGCGAAGCAGTTCCCGAACCTGGTGGACTACGAGTCGAAGCGCGCGTTCGCATCGTGGTTCAAGCCCGCGCCGATGCCCGCCGAAGGCACGATGATCCGCGACGTCGTGGTGAAGCGTGGCTTCCTCGGCATCAAGCGCGTCGAGGTCGAGCGCCCGATCCAGCGGAGCAGCGAAGCGGTGCGCGAGAACATCCGCCGCATTCGCATCGGCATCCCGCGCGCGATGAACATCTATTCGACCGCGCCCTACTTCCGCACGTACTTCGAAGCGCTCGGCGTGCAGAAGCAGAACGTGGTGTTCAGCGACGCGACGACCGAAGAGATGTGGGTCGAGGGTGGCAAGTACGGGTCGATCGATCCGTGCTTCCCGTCGAAGGTCGTGCAGGCGCACATCCACAACCTGCTGTTCCATCACCACTCGGACAACAAGAAGCTGCACTACATCTTCTTCCCGGTGCTCACCCACGTTCCGAGCTTCGGCGAGGGCGTGATGGACAAGACGTCGTGCCCGATCGTGGCCGGCGTGCCGGAAGTGATGAAGGCCGCGTTCACGAAGGAGACCGACTTCTTCGCGACGCGCGGCATCGAGTACCTCGATCCGTCGCTGACCTTCAGCGAGATGAACCTCACCGCCAAGCGCATGTTCGAGGTGTGGGGACCGCGTCTCGGCGTGACGCAGGACGAGTGCGATCACGCGCACCGCGAGGCGCTGAAGGCCCTCGAGCAGTTCGACACGGACCTTCAGGAGAAGGGTCGCGCGATCCTCGAGACGGTAGAGCACGAGAACCGCATCGCGATCATGATGATCGGGCGTCCGTACCACTCGGATCCGGGGCTCAATCACGGCATCCCGGAAGAGTTCCAGGTGCTCGGGTACCCGATCTTGTCGGTGCGTTCGATCCCGCGTGATCTGCCGTACCTCGAACGCTGGTTCAAAGACGAAGCGAAGCGCGGACAGCACCCGTTGGATATCAACGACGTGTGGCCGGAGAACTACTCGGCCAACAGCGCGCAGAAGGTGTGGGCGGTAAAGTTCGCGGCCCGTCATCCGAACGTCGCACTGCTCGATCTATCGAGCTTCAAATGCGGTCACGACGCGCCGACGTACGGCATCGTCGACTCGATCGTCAGCACCAGCGGAACGCCGTATGCCGCGCTGCACGACATCGACGCGAACAAGCCGGGCGGGTCGATCAAGATCCGCGTGAAGACGTACGCGCACTCGCTGAAGCTTCACGAGGAAGCACTCGAGGACTCGGCGACGAAGAAGTTCGAACTGGAACACAACATCGACCTGAAGCGTCTCGAGCTGCTCAAGCTCAAGAAGGCCCAGCTCGATGGCCGGCGCGTCACCGACGCCTCGGTGGAACAGCAGATCCTTGCGCTCGCGGAGAAGCTCTCGGCCTACAAGCCGGCTGCCCGCGCGCCCGAGCCGCCCCCCGGGCTCATTCAGCTGAAGAAGAAACGCGAAGACGGAAACCTCGTGCCTGCGAACGACGCGGCAGCGACCTGATACGGACACGGAAGAGAAGAGAGGGACGACAGTCATGGCAATGGAACCGAATCTCCCGAAGACCGACGCGAAGAAGGTTCACCTTCCCCTCGCGGGCGGCAGTGCTCCGGTCGCCGCGAAGAGCGCCGATGCCGACATCGACATCGAGGCGGAACTGCGCGCGTACGAAGAGGCCGAGCGTGCTCGCCTCGGAATGAAGAAGCAGCGCAAGCAGTGGGTCGACAACATGCTCGCCCCGGCGGTGAAGAAGTCGGAGCGGCCGTCGCTCACGCTGCTCATCTCGGGTCTCACTGCGGCGCAGGACTTCCTCGTCGAAGGCGCCCTCCGTGGCCAGGGCTACAACGTCGAGTGGATCGGCACCCCCGACCAGGAAGGGCTCCAGATCGGCAAGGAGTTCGGCAATCGCGGGCAGTGCAATCCGACGTACTTCACGGTCGGCATGCTCGTGAAGCACCTGATCAACCTGCGCGACAAGAACGGCATGACGTCGGAAGACATCGTGAAGAACTTCGTGTTCTTCACGGCGGGCGCGTGCGGCCCGTGTCGCTTCGGCATGTACGTCACCGAGTACCGCAAGGCGCTGCGTGACGCCGGCTTCGACGGCTTCCGCGTGATGCTCTTCCAGCAGACGGGCGGCCTTTCGCAGGCCACCGGCGACGACGCGGGCATCGAGATGAACCCGCCGTTCTTCATCGCCATCGTGAAGGCGCTGGTTTGCGGCGACGTGGTGAATGCACTCGGCTACCGCCTGCGTCCGTACGAGATCGAAGCGGGCGAAGTGAACCGCGTGACCGAAGAAGCGAAGAAGGTGCTCTACCGCGCGCTCTTCGAGAAGACGAACATCTTCATGGCGCTGTGGCAGTGCCGAAAGATGTTCTCGCAGGTGAAGATCGATCGCCTGCGCGCGCGTCCGAAGGTCAGCATCATCGGCGAGTTCTGGGCGATGACCACCGAGGGCGACGGCAACTACCAGTTGCAGAAGTTCCTCGAGTCGGAAGCCGGCGAGAACGACATCCAGCTCACCACCGCGTGGCTGCTCTACAACATCTGGGAAGTTGCCCGTGACACGCGCGAGCGCGCGGAACTCCGCACCCACGACGAGGGCAAGTACGGCCTGCACGGCATGGACGAACTCGGCGTCACGAAGAAGCTCGCGGTGATGCGCGGCGCGGACCTCGGTCTGCGTCTGCTCTTCAATGCGTTCGCGCTGCCGCTCGGGCTCAACGACTACCACCTCCCCGACATGGATCTCGTCGCCGAAGTCGCGGACAAGTACTACTCGAACGATCTCCGCGGCGGCGAAGGTCACATGGAAGTCGGCAAGCTCATCGTCAACGCAGTGATGAGCAAGGCGCACATCACCGTGAGCGTGAAGCCCTTCGGCTGCATGCCCTCGTCGGGTGTGAGCGACGGCGTCCAGTCGCTGATCACCTCGCGCTACCCGGGAAGCATCTTCTGCCCGGTCGAGACGAGCGGTGACGGCGCGACGAACTTCTACTCGCGCATCCAGATGTACATGTTCAAGGCGCGCCAGATGGCGGAAGTCGAACTCGCGAAGGCGTACGAAGACACCGGCCTGACCGAAGCGCAGGTGCGTGCGTTCCTCGCGGCGCATCCGACGTACGCGTCGCCGTTGCACAAGCCGCCGCACAAGGTGGCGGGCACCGCGGCAGACCTCGTGTACGAGGT
>CBIHQZ010000078.1:0-11864 GCA_966212315.1 uncultured Myxococcales bacterium | reverse complement strand
GCGCCTGGCAGGCCAAGCCGCTATTCAAGGCAGGCACTGCGGTCGGCAGCGCGACTTCGCACAACCGATCGTTCTCGACGACGCTCACCACCTCGCGACTCGGAGCCGCAGTGATGGGCGCCGGCGATCTCACGGGCGACGGCTTCGACGACGTCACCGTGGGCGCACCGGGCAACTTGAACTCGGTCTACGTGTACTTCGGCGGCGCCGCCGGATTCCCCGCGTCGACCTCGATGACGCTCGTCGGCAGCGGCGTGAGCGGCTTCGGAACATGGCTCGCCGCTCGAGTCCCCGCGCACCATCGCTCGCGCCTGTTGCTCGCACTTCGTACGCGCTGACCGTCCGACTTCCCTCGCGCCGCTCGCTCGGAGATTCGATGCTTTCGTTCCAGTTCAGGGCCGTTCCTTACGTGACCACGTATCGTTCGCTCATCGTCCTCGCTGCGACTGCACTCGCCGGATTCGCGTTCGCGTGCGGGCCGCGCTGCGAGTCCGGATGGCACCCCACGCCCACTACGTGCGGCATCCCCGATGCTTCGATTCCGCCGGCACTCGACGTGCCGGACGTGACGGACGTGTCGAGTGCGGAGGATGCGCTCGACGTGCCCGACGTCATCGACACCGACGTACCCGACGCAGCGGACGCATCCACGGACGATGCTTCCGATGCGTTCGCTGCCGACGCGCCCGATGTGACCGACGCATCCGCGGGCATCGCGCCGAACGTTCTCGCAACGGACTGGAGCGTCGGGAGCGTGACCGAGCCGCTCCCCGATCGAGCGTTGCTCCGTCACCTCCCCGGCGGGGGCGTGGGTGGTCCGGTCGTCACCAGCAACAACCCCGAAGCGTTCGACGCCGATGGCCTGCTCTACGGCACGCGTCCTTCGCCCACGCGCGGTGGCACCGCGATGCCGCTCAGCGGCGATTTCGGCGCGTACATCCATCACAACAACCGCGCGTCGTCGGTGCGCTACGTCTCGCTCGTCCTGCTCAATGCGACGACCGGCGGCGTGCTCGTGAACGCGAACGGATCGGGTTACACGTCCGACGAAACGGGCGGCACGGGACTCGGCATCAGCCCGGACTACCGCGTCTCCGAGGACTGGATCACGCAGCGCCCGGCGACGCGCCTCGCATCCACCGTGCTCGCGCCCGGCGTCGCGGTGATCGCGTTCCAGAAGCCCGTCGGCATCGGCGCCGAGATCGATGCGCGCTTCGCGATTCACTCCTCGGGCAACGTGCACGTGCTGATCGTCGCGAGTGCCGATCCCGCGCTCGCAGGCGTGCTCGCGGCGGCCGCTACGGACGCGCCGGGCAACGTGCTCACCTCGGGCAATCCACCGCCGCCCTACGGTCGCGAGGCCGGCGTGTATGCGAACGACACCTGGCGCGGCGCGATCGCGGCGCAGGTCCCGACCGCAGGCCATCGGGTGGGCTTCATGGTGAACACCGCGACGGGCACCGGCCTCTCGCAGGTGCAGGCGTTCCCGGCACTCACGCACTTCACCGAGAGCGCGCGCGAGTCCGTGGGGATGTACGGCAACGTGTATGACCTCACCGTGACACTCGTGCACGACGGCGATGGATCCGCGACTCGCCACGTGCGGCTCTCGTTCGCGAGCTACGTCTCCGCGATGCTCTCGCGCTACTGGGACGGTGCCGCGCTACTCGATGGCGTCACGATCGCGCTGCAGAACACCGGCACGCGGCGGGTGCAGGTGTTGCGTGAGGTGTCGGTCGATCCAGGCGCGCCCGTTACGATCACGTTGCGTGCGATGGTCCCGGGTCTGGTGACGATTCCGCAGGCGGTGTTCCTCGAGTCGTTCTGACGCGTGGTCAGCGGGTCGAACTTCTGCGTGAGCTTCGGGAGGCTCTCACCGCTCGAACACTGCGCGCATCACAGTGGAGCGAACCGAAGGCCGTTTGCCGTATCGACCGAGCCGTTGTGCACCAGCGTTCGCTCGCCATGATTCGACTGCACGCCGATCGCACTCCAACTCCCGTCACTCTCTTCCGGCGGTGACGCTCCGGCCTCGAGCTGCTGATAGACGAAATCGATGTTGTTCGACGACTCGCTCAGAACCGCTTCGAACGTCACGTGACTGGTCGGGTTCCCCTGCGGCATCGCGTCGTGCCACTCGATCACGAACTGCCGGTTCGGGGCGCTTCCGGTGACCTGCGTACAGATGTCCGACGCCGGCGCCGCGCGCAGTACGAGGTTCTGCCAGAACGGCGCGATGACCGATCCCTCCTCGGGCATCGGGATCGAGAGGTCGCCGCCATTACTGTCGATCGGCGTGCCGTCGAACACCGCGTAGCCGTTGCTGCTCGGCGTGATGGTCGTGACGACGTTGCCGAAGAAGCGGAACGCGAACGGAAGCGCGATCGCAGCGGTAGCGTGCCCGTCGTCGCGCGCATCGGCACCGCCGGTCGCAACGAGTGTCGCGTGGGCGCCGGTTGCGCACGCGTCGATGAAGGTCGGCGTCGCGATGCCTGACTCGATGTACATCGGCATCTCGCAGTGCGATGCGCCGCTCGCGGTCACACAGCTCGCGGGCTCGGGCGTGCACAGCGTCGTCGCGCCGCTCGGATCGCACGCGCCACCGACCGCTACGTCGCGAAGTTCGGAGACGCTGATTTCCACAGCACCGCTCGCGTCGCCCATGCCGGCGACCACGATGTAGATCGTCTGGCCGGCCGCCACGCGCGATGACGTCACGAACGTCGACGCGTTCTCGTGCGTCCCCTCGTTGTCGTCGTCACCGCACCCGAGTTCCATCGTCCCGACGGCGGCGCTGCAGCGATCGAGTGCCCACGCAACGGTGTCGAACGTGGTGCCGGCGTTGTTCGTCGAGATTCGCAACGAGGCTGCGGCGCGCGCCGTGTAACGGAACACCAGCGGATGGCCCACCGACGTCTGACAGCTCGGCGCCGCGAGACCACCCGTCGCGATCGTCGACGCGGTGCTGGTGGTGAACCGGGTGACGACGTCGGTGGTGGTTCCCATCGCATTGAGATCGATCGCGGTCGATGGCGCGCACTCCGCGGCGGTCGGCTGCGCATCGGTCGACACATCGCTCGCGTCGACGGCCGCCTCGCGCGCGTCGATCACGACGTCGGGACGTACGTCGATGCCGACGTCCATCGAGACGTCAGGGATCGCGGTATCGACGGCGCTGTCCGTCGTGTTCGTCACGTCGGCGGCGTTGTTGGTCGGAGAGCAGTTGGCGCAGAGGACGCCAGCGGAGACCAGAAGCAGCGGCCAGACGGACCGTGCGGTGCGCATCGAGAGAACTCCTGTAAGTAGGGCGCGCGGCCGACACCGGCGTGCGCGTCGGAGGTCCGATGTCGCTATGGCCAGCTCGGTGTGCGGCACGATGGGGCGCGTCATCATCCGCGCGGGCACGAATGCCGGCTGCGCAAAGGCCGGAAAGACTCCTCATGATTCGACTGCCCTTACGTCTGTTGATTCTCGCGTCATTCGTGACGCTGTTCGCCTGCGGTCATCCGGTGGTGATCCCCGATTCGGGCGGCGATGCGAGCGATGCGATCGCCGCCGACACGATCCACGCCGTGGACGCGCACGACGCGCCGGCCTGCGTAGGTGAACAGCAAGAGTGCGGGGTCGATGCGTCGACACGCAGACCAGTCGCGAGAACTGCGGCGGCTGCGGGAGATCGTCGTCGACGGGAGTTGCAGACCGGATTCTGGTTCACGTTCACGAACCTCTCGGCCTGCGACCGCTAGCCTTCCCCCGATCGCCGCCGACGCCCGTTCGTGGCGCGGCGGCGAGCCCCCGAATCTCGACACCTCTCGAAAGTCCCTCACTGCGGAGTCACTCGTCGCCGGCCGATGCGCGCGTCGACGCGTGTTCACCGAACGAACGACATTTCCCGCTCGGAACTTCCACGAGCACGTTCCGCATCGACACGGAGCGTGGATCTCGTGCGGATCGAACGATTCGCGCGTCGTGCGTCAGCGATCGTCGATGGCGGATCCATTGGCGCCGTTCGACGGCACGACCTCGCGCGCGGAGTTGGCGACGGCGACACATCGCAGTCGTGCTGCTGCCGTGCGTCTGCTCACCGGCGCGTCGAACGCAGCGGGCTCGGCGAGCCCGCCGTGACGTGCTGATCCGATCGCGTCGACGCGCTGCGCAGTTGTTCGATTTCGACCTGCATCGCCGCGATCTGGCGCTGCTGCGACTGCACCGCCGCGAGCAGCATGCTGGTGTAGCCGTACAGGTCTACGTGTCCGCGATCGGGCGCGACCGCGAACGACTCACGCGGTTGATCCTCGATGATGAAACCGAGGTGTCGTCCCCGCGGCTGGGAGGGATCGATGTATTCGTACGTCGCGAGTGGTGTGTTCTCGGCCTGCCGTGCGAGCCCGTCGATCTCGTCTGCGCCGAGATAGTGGACGTCGCGCTTCGCCGACCGGGTCGAGACCGGGCACATGTTCTGTTGCGGCGTCGACACCCAGAGCCCGCCCGTGCACGTGCGCGCGAGCGTCCCTTCGCAGTCGTAGCGACACAGCAGTCCTTCGGTGCTGCACGACGTTCCGAGATTCGCGATCGGTGATGGACACCCCATGTCGACCGAGACCGGTGCGCCCGCGCAGTGCCATGTGGGCGCTCCAGAGCACATCTGGACGGGATACGGAGGGCCGCAGTTCGTGCACGTGCAGGCCATGTTCGCGTAGCCGCACGTCGCATCCATCGTGCTGCAGGCCTGCCCGGCGGTGTTGCTCGGATCAGTGCACGCACTCAGCGTGGCGCACGAAGGATTCGAGATCGTCCAACTTCCTGCGCTGCACGTAGCCCGTGCACGGCATGCCACGCGGGGGTCGTCACCGAACTCGCACACCAGGCCTGCTCGCGTGCATGCAGCGCCGGCATTCGGAATGGAGGCAGGACAAGCGTCGGACGATGTCGCGTCGGAGCGGGCGTCCGCGCCGCCGTCCGATTGCACCGTCGACGAGCAACCCACGGTGAGTGTGAATGCGAGCACGAGAACCGAGAGGGGAAGGTTCATCGGTCGTGGATACCACCCGGCCGCACTTCCGTCGGCGCGGAGGCACGAGCGGGCGGTATCACGCGGTGCATGGCCTGCGTGCGAACACGCCGGCGCAACGACTCAGCCGCTCTGCTTCGCCTGCGCGAGGAACATCTGGTAGTGGCCGTTGAGCGTGGCTGCTTCGACGGGATTCGGGCCGGTGTAATCGAGCTTCTTCGTCCAGGCTGCCTTCGCCGTCTGGTACGCATCGGGCGAGAGTCCGAACTGCCCGAGCACCTGCGACTGCGCGGCCGGATTGGTTTCGAGCTTTGCGTCGATGGACGCGAGTTGCTGAAGGGTGAGACCGCCGATCGACTCACCGCCGCCGAGGCTCGCGCCACCGGTTGCCGCAGCCATCGCGGCTTGGGTCTGTTGCGCCGAGACCTGATACGCGGCCGCGCTGAACGCTGCCGGGTTCTGTCCGTGCTTGGCGCTCAGCGCGACGACGATCTGGTTCCATTGCGCATCGTCGCGGATCCCGTGCTGTGCCAGCAGCGCCGATCGCGCCGCGCCCTGCGTCTGGTTGAGTTGCGTGGCCAGCTGCCAGAACGCGGTCGCGTCGTTGGGGTCGAGCGAGCCGAAGTCTGCCTTCGGTCCGAAGAGCTTTGCGAACAGTCCCATCAGAGTTCCTCCGTGCGCGTCGTGTGGATGGCGCGCTTTGCGGGGCATCGTTCCAACGAGTCCATAGCGCAGTCAATCGCGAGCTTCCGCGGTCTGCGAACGAAGCTTCGTGGCGCGTTGATGAAGTCGACGCAGGCGCTCGCGTTGCTGCTCAGCGCGATCTCGCCAGCAAGCTCTTCGATGCTTCTGCCGTCGTGAGCCGGCTCGGCATTCGGCCGAATCGTCGCGACTCACCGCACGCGCCGGTCGCCGCGGTCCGCGTGGCCCCTGAGGCGGCGCATACGCCCCGGATTCGCAGTAGACGCGCGTCTCCGACCGCCCTAGGGAAAGATGTCCGCCCGAAACTGAATACTCTGGTCGAGGCACATCGCGCTCGACGATCCACCGCGCGAGGACCCGCTCATGAGTGTGATGAAACGAAACAACGTGACGGTTCGCGGCCGAGGCGAACGCACGATGCTCTTCGCCCACGGATTCGGGTGCGATCAGAACATGTGGCGCTACGTCGCGCCGGCGTTCACGGACGATCATCGCGTCGTTCTGTTCGATCACGTCGGCGCGGGAGGCTCGGATCTCTCCGCTTACAGTCGATCGAAGTACGACACGCTGCACGGTTACGCCGGCGACGTCCTCGACATCTGCCGCGATCTCGAGATCCGCGATGCGGTTCTCGTCGGTCACTCGGTGAGCGCCATGATCGGTCTGCTCGCAGCGATCCAAGACCCGTCGCGATTCTCGAGTCTCGTGATGATCGGTCCGTCGCCGCGGTACATCAACGACGGTGACTACGTCGGCGGCTTCAGCGCGCAGGACATCGAGGGGCTGCTCGAATCTCTCGAGAACAATTATCTCGGCTGGTCGAGTGCGATGGCGCCCGCGATCATGGGCAATCCGGAGCGCCCCGAACTCGGCGCGGAACTCACGGCCAGCTTCTGTCGAACCGATCCCGACATCGCGAAGCAGTTCGCGCGGGTGACTTTCACGTCCGACAACCGCGTCGACGTTCCGAAGCTCCGTACGCGTTCGTTGCTCCTGCAATGCTCGCAAGACGCGATCGCGCCGCTCACGGTCGGCGAGTATCTCCACCGCAATCTTCACGACAGCACGCTCGTCGTGATGAAGGCGACCGGCCACTGTCCGAATCTCAGCGCGCCCGAGGAAACCATCGCGGCGATGCGGACGTTCCTGGCGTAGGGGATAGTCTGGATGACTCCGCCGCACGACTCCGACGAAATCGAGCCTTCGCTCCTCGTGGAGAGCGCGGAGGATCTCTACGAAGACGCGCCGTGCGGCTATTTCTCGCTGCGTCGCGACGGAACGATCGTGCGGGCGAACCGAACGCTCGTCGCATGGTCGGGTTACTCACACGACGAACTGCTCGGCCGGCGCGTCCAAGACATTCTCACCATCGGCAGCCGCATCTTCTGGGAGACGCATCTCGCGCCGTTGCTCCACATGCAGGGTTTTCTCCGCGAAGTGTCAGTCGACATCGCTTGCAAGTCCGGGCGTGCGCTTCCGGCGATGCTGCACGCGGTGGATCGGCAGAACCAACACGGAGAGCCGGTGCTCACGCGAATCACCGTCTTCGATGCGACCGAGCGTCGGTCGTTCGAACGTGAACTCGTGATCGCGCGACGGCGAGCGGAGCAGGCCGCACAAGCCAAGGCCGAGTTCCTCTCGACAGTGAGCCACGAGATCAGGACGCCGCTCAACGCGATCATCGGGATCGCTCACTTGTTCGGCAATACGAACCCCACGGCACAGCAACAGAAGTATCTCCGCATTCTTCGGTCCTCGTCCGAAGGACTTCTCGCGCTGGTGAACGACATCCTCGACTTCACGAAGATCGAGGCCGGCAAGAGCGCGCTCGACGAAGAGCCCGTCGAAGTCCGCGAACTGGTCGCCACGGTCGCCCAGAACCTCCAACTGAAGGCGGACGAGAAGAAGATCGGGTTCCACGTCGTCGTCGACGAGTCGATCCCCGGTCGCCTTTGCGCAGACCGCGTGAAGTTGCAGCAGGTCCTCACGAACCTTATCGGCAACGCCATCAAGTTCACGGCCGTCGGACACGTTGCGATCGAAGCGCGCGTCGTGCAGGACGAGGGCGACCGTGTGTCGATTCGCTTCTCGGTGAGCGACACGGGCATCGGGATCGCCGAAGACCAGCAGGCCCGCATCTTCGAGTCGTTCGCGCAGGCGAACCGCGAAGTAGGGATCAAGTACGGCGGCACCGGACTCGGGCTCGCGATCAGCAAGAAGATCGTCGAACTGCACGGCGCCGAACTCAATCTGCGAAGCACGCCGGGCGAGGGGTCGACGTTCGTGTTCGTGCTGTCGTTGCGACGCGCCGAAGCCGACGTCGCGGCACCTGCAACGCCGAACGATGGTCGCTACGCGGCGGTGCGCGGAATGCGCGTCCTCGTGGCGGACGACAATGAAGTGAATGTCTTCGTTCTCGGCGGATTTCTCCGGCGATGGGGCGTCGTGTTCGACGTGGTCACGAATGGCGAAGAAGCGGTCGAGCGTGCGGCCAACGAAACGTACGACGCGATCTTGATGGACCTCCGCATGCCAGTGCTCGACGGCTACGAAGCGGCGCGGCGGATCCGTGCGCTGCCGGGCGAACGTTTCCCGAAGCTGCCGATCCTCGCGGTGTCGGCATCGACGCGAATCGGGCAGTCGGATCGACTCTCCGAGGTGGGCTTCAGCGACTTCGTGGGAAAGCCGATCGACCCGGACGTATTGCTCGGCAAGCTCGCGGCGCAGCGAGGCTGAGTACGCGCGAGCTGCTGATGCGATCTCGAGGCGCTACCCGCAGGAGGGCGTCTCGTGACACTGCGCGAACTCGCGTGCTTCACCCGTGCGATGTGCGTGGCTTCACCGTGCCGCTCACCACCATGGATCCGTCGAGAAGTGAGGACCCGCGGGCGGGTAATCGTACCCGCCGTAATTCGGATACACGTACGGCGCGGGCGGCACGTACACCGGCGGCGCGTACAACGGCGGCGGCGCGAACGCAGGACCGATGAAGACGCGCGGCCCCCCACCCCAGCCAAGGCCCCATCGGGGACGGTAATAGCCGCGGCCGTAGCCACCGCGCCATCCGTACCCGCCACCGTGCCAGCCATACGCGCCGTGGCCGTGCCATCCACCGCCGTGGCCGTGCCATCCACCGCCGCCGTGCCACCCGTGGTCGGCCAGCGCGGGCGACGCGGCCGTGACGAACATGGCGCCGAGCGCGAGCGCAGCAACGCGCGAAGCCGAACGACGAGCGAGCCTCATGTGAACATCTCCGTGGCGCAGCGTGTGTGCGCGGCACACGACGCATGCTCCGCGCATCGAAGTGCATTCGCGATGCCGCTCATCGCGCCTCGTGCGTTCTTCTGCGAACCGGGACGTGCGTGTCCATCGACGGGCCGTGCGACGCTCTGAACCCGATGCGCGCAATCGAACACGCCGTCCGTCTTCGCCGTGCATGTCTCGTGGCGGCCCTGCTCGTCGTCGTGCCGGCTCGCGCGCAACAACGTGCCGACGCACCGGTCGAAACGCGCATCGTCGCAGTCGCAAACGACCTCGAGGTCTTCCACGTCGCCGCCACACGCACGGCTTCGCCCGCGAGCGCACCGCGAGCGGTGTTCCTTCACGGAGCATGCGTCCATGGACTCGGCTACCTCCAGGCGTTCGCATTCGCCGCCGCGTCACGCGTATCGACCATCGCACTGCAGGGCGATCGTCATTGCAGCGGCATCTTCCGATCGTGGTCCAGCGACGTCACGCGCGCCGATCGCCGCATCGCAGACGCATTTCGCGCGGTGGGCGATGTGCGCCCGCTCGAGGACATCGTGCTCATCGGGTACTCGCAAGGCGCGCTCATCGCGCAACGCCTCGCGCAGCGCTTTCCCGCGCGCTACCCGCGCCTGATCCTGATCGGACAACCGGGGGGCCCGAATGCGCGCGCGCTCCGCCGTGCCCGCGCCGTGGTCGCGATGAGTGGCACGCGCGACAACCCCGCCACAATGCGCGCGGGTGTGCGGGATCTCACGCGCATCGGCGTCCCCGCGACTTTCATCTCCATCCCCGGCGCGACGCACGGACAGCTCGGCGACGCGAATGCACTCATGGCTCAGGCGCTCGACTGGCTCGCTGCCCACGCTCGCACTCCGTGAGCGAACGCGTGCGATGCGCGCGCTCCGATTGTGAAGTGATGCTTACCGGGCCATGCGCGTTCTCGCCGTTCCGCACCGCGCTTCGCCACCCTACGTTGCTGTTCGCACGAAGGAGCAACACGACGATGAACAAACGCACACTGGGCAAGAGCGGTCTCGAGGTTTCGGCACTCGGACTCGGCTGCATGGGATTGAGCTTCGGTCTCGGCACACCGCTCGCGAAGGACGACGCCGTTGCACTCATCCGTGCAGCGTTCGAACGCGGCGTCACGTTCTTCGATACGGCCGAGGCCTACGGCCCGTTCGTGAACGAGGAGGTCGTGGGCGAGGCCCTCGCACCGGTGCGTGATCGCGTGGTGATCGCCACGAAGTTCGGCTTCCTCGAAGGCAGTGCGAGCAAGGGACTCGACAGCACGCCGGCGCGCATTCGCGCTGTCGCCGAAGCGTCGTTGAAGCGTCTGCGCACCGAGCGCATCGATCTGTTCTATCAACACCGCGTCGATCCGAACGTGCCGATGGAAGACGTGGCCGGCACCGTGAGTGACCTCGTACGCGAAGGCAAGGTGAAGCACTTCGGCCTCTCGGAAGCGGGCGTCGCATCGATCCGTCGCGCGCACGCGGTGCTACCCGTCGCGGCGCTGCAGAGTGAGTACTCGATGTGGTGGCGCGAGCCCGAACGCGAGGTGCTGCCCACATGCGAAGAACTCGGCATCGGCTTCGTGGCGTTCAGTCCGCTCGGCAAGGGATTTCTTACCGGCAAGATCGACGCGAACACCTCGTTCGCGCCGGGCGACTTCCGCAACATCGTTCCGCGCTTCTCGCCCGAGGCGCGCAAGGCGAACCAGGCGCTGGTCGATCGCATCGGCGAGATCGCGGCCGCTAAGAAAGCGACGCCCGCGCAGATCGCGCTCGCGTGGGTGCTTTCGCGCAAGCCGTGGATCGTTCCGATCCCGGGCACGACGAAGATCCATCGTCTCGAAGAGAACATCGGCGGCGCGTCGATCGCACTGACTGCCGACGACAACCGCACCATCGAAGCCGCGCTCGCGGAGATCACGGTGCAGGGCGAACGCTACCCGGCGCAACTCGCCGCGCTCACGGGGCGCTGAACCGCGCGCGCCCGCCCGACCGCCGCAGCTTCGATTCGCCGCGTGTTCCCGCGGTACCATGTTCGATTGCAGGCTGGTGCGCGGGCGATCTTGTCGAGTGTAGCCGGCTGGGTTTCGGTCGGGGTAGTTCCATCGCGGCGCCTTGAATCGCGCGCAGGCTTCGGCTTCGCGCGTGGGCGACAACTCACGCAGTGGGACTTCGCTGTTCACGATCGCGGATGGGGCTCGCTCGGGCTGACGTGGTCCGTCACGCGCACGAAGACCGCTGCGCGCTCACCGCGCGCGGGGTGATCGAGCGCGCGGTTGCGTCGACGCCGTGAGCAATTGCGCGATCTCCGCCTGCATCGCCGCGATCTGCCGCTGCTGCGACTGCACCGCCGCGAGCAGCATGCTGGTGTAACCGTAGAGATCGACGTGTCCGCGATCGGGCGCGACCGCGAACGACGAACGCGGCCGATCTTCGATGATGAATCCGAGGTGTCGTCCCTGCGGCTGCGATGGAGCGATGTACTCGTACGTCGCGAGGGGCGCGTTTTGAACCTGCCGCGCGATGCCGTCGATCTCGCCGGTGCACGTGCGCGAGTGTCCCTTCGCAGTCGTAGCGGCACAGCAGACCGTCGTTCGTGCACGACTTTCCGAGATTCGCGTTGCAGATAGCTCTCACGCGACACGTGACGCGCGGGTCGTCACCGAAGTCGCAGACGAGTCCAGCACGCGTGCACGAGGCGCCTGCGTTCGGTGCCGACCGCGGGACAGACGCTCGACGGAGTCGTATCAGCGGCTCCGTCTGTGCCTCCGTCGGATTGCACGGTCGACGAGCAACCGGCGGTGACGGTGAATGCAGCTGCGAGAATCTTGCCGTGGAGGTTCATCCTTCATGGGTATCACCCGCGCCCGATTTCCGTGACGGCGCCC
>CBIHQZ010000077.1:0-11881 GCA_966212315.1 uncultured Myxococcales bacterium | reverse complement strand
GCTGCGCGACGCTGGTGGATCCGGCGAGCGATCGTTCACCGCCCGCTTGCGAGTGACGCTGCGCGATTCGGTCGCGCCGGCGCCGGTGCGACGCAGGCTGTTCGACACCGACGTGAGTGGCTTCGCGGCGAGGGTGTCACCGCCGTCATCGACGACACCGCGCCTTGTTCCGCTGCCGACGTACGACGGGTGGACGCTCCGCGCGGTCCGAGTCGCGGGATGTGCTCGACGCGCCGATGACATCGCGGCGTTCTTCAGCGGGATCTTCGCGGAGACGTAACGTCACGCACCGACCACGAACGATCGTCCCGCCATCCCTGATCCCGCCGTTCCGCTCGCACCGAGTGGGCCGACGCGCACCGTCATCAAGGCCATCCCTTCCTTCTCGGTGCGCAGCCGCACTTCGATCGCGCGTATCGGCTGTGGCGCACTCGGCCCGCCCTTGGTGAGCGGTGGCAACACGCCGGGTTCGATCGCGACCGTCGAGAGTTCCGCGCGCGCAGCGCCCGACTTGAGTGCAAACGTCGTAGCAGGCGCGCCGTCGCAACCGACTTCGAGGGCAGTCACAAGGCCCTGCTCGACCGCCGCGCCCGCGACTTCGACATAGATCCCCTTCGCGCCGCCGCCGCGATTGCCGACATTCATGCGCAACGTGACGGTCGACCCCGGCGCCGACTTCCACGGGGTGGACGAATCCGCGACGACGCCGAGTGCCGGCGTCCCTTCGGCGCGACGTACGGCACTGGCCGCACTCGTCGACGCGGGCGTCTGTGCAGGGCGCATGTCGGGCGGGGCAACCTCGGTCGAATCCCACTTCGCGCCTTTGCGCTCGTACCGCGCGATCTGCCAGTTGTGCGCGGAGGGGGCGTTGAGCGGCGAGCGTCCGATCACGATGACCTTGCCGTTGGCGGTCGCCGCCGAATCGACCAGTACGACCGGCTCCTTGTCGAAACGCTTCGTCTCGAGACCGGGGAGCGTGAGCGCGTGCACCTGCTCTTCGGTGTTCGCGTGGTTCACCAGCACCGTGTCGTCGCCGTACGCGACGCCGGCATTTCCGGGGCCCCACGCGAGGTCCTTGCCGAACTTCGAACGGACGCCGCCGACGGTGCCGTCATTGTCGACGTACACGAACTCGGTGTGCCGATAGTTCGCGACCAGCGTGACGAGTGCGCCCGACCTGGTGGGAAGCACGAACACGTCGAACTGCTCGCGGTGACACGGCACGCGAACGACCAGGCGCGGTGCGAGCGTCTTCGGATCGAGAACCGCCACGAGACCGCCCCACGTGGTGCCGATGCCGACGCCCCACTGATTCGACACGAGTGAAACGCGCCCGTGCCACGAGGCCGTCGCATAGACATCGAGGTCACGGGCGTCGAACGACTTCTTCAGTTCGGCGACGTCGTCTTCGTCGTCCTCGTCGGGATCTTCGGGCCAGCCTTCGCCCTTCTTGAAGAGCGCGGACTTGAACTCGAGTTTGCGCGGCTGCGGCAGTTCGATCTTCGCGCCGAGGGTGACCTGCTCGCCGTCGATCTGTAGTTCGTGGAGCGCGAGCCGCTTCGGCGTCGACGCGTCGGGCACGAGCGCAACGAACCGCCCTGCGCTCGTCGCGACGCATTGCTCGATCGCAACGTGGCCCGTGCACGGCACGGTGCGCCCTCCCTTCGCGTCGTGCGTCCATCGCTTCACCGTCTCGCCGTAGCGGCGAACGATCATCGATGTGCCGTCTTCGTCGAGCGCCGCCGCGAACTCGAGCGTCGGCGGTTCGTCGCCGCGTTTTGCGCCGGGCAGGGCGGGGAAGCGGAACACTGTCGACCCCGAGTTCCCAGCGATCCGCGCAATGCCCTGCGCGGTGGCGATCAGGTGGGTCGAGCCGTTCGTCCACATCGTCATGTCGCGCGATCGTAGGACGGTCGACGCCCTGACGAAAAGCCTTAGTGCTGCGACCGGTGTTTCGCGAGTTCATCGCCGCGGCGAAGCCACGATCGCGCCATCGCATCCCCGGTGCTGCGCTACCATCCGCACCGATGTCACGTTCCGCGCGCGCGATCACGACCGCCATGCTGCTCGCCGCGAGCACTTCGTGCGACACGATCGGCCGTCCCATCGTCGGCGGTCCCGAAGTGAACAACTGCGACGCGGGGCAGCGGTCGGTGAACGGCACCTGCGTGGGCGTCGGAAGCTTCTCGATCACCCTCACGTGGGATCACGCAGGGGACATGGATCTTCACGTCGTGACGCCGTCGGGTACCGAGATCTTGTTCAGCGCCCCGATCGCCGAAGGCGGAACGCTCGATGTCGACGATCGCATCGGGATGGGCCCCGAGAACGTGTACTGGCCCACGAGTGTTCCGAATGGCACGTACACGGTCTGCGTGGTGCCCTTCAATATCTCGCAGCGCACCACGTTCGAAGTCGCCGTGCGGCGCGACGGGCAGGTCGTTCAGACATGGAACGGTGTGCGCGATACGGCGGCGAGCGGTACGTGCAGCCCGCTCTCGCCGCACTTCGTCGGCGCGTACGAAGTGCGCTGACTCAACCCGACTCGATCCACGCGGCCGGCGGTGGCGGCTCGTGTCCGAGCGTCGCGTCGTCCCAGCTCGCGTGATGCACCGTCGCGCACACGCGACACACGAACGACGTTTCGATCCCTCGTCGTCCGCCTTCCTCGAGCCGACGCGTTCCTTCGGCGAGCAATGATTCCGCGCCGCAGCGTGCGCATTCGAATCGGCCGCCGCCGAGGACGCCCGCCGCGACCAGCACCGGCCCGCTCGCCGTTCGACCCGCGAGCCATGCGCTTACTTCACCGGGCAATGCGCGAGCGTCGAGACGGGTGGCCAATGCACGATCACCGGTGTGGTGCTCGCACGCGAAGACCACCTGACGCGGATGGCTCGCGTGGCGGGTCCAATCGCCGAGCGCTCGCGCCAGCACCACGGTGTCGTTTGCGTCGAATGCGATCGGTGTGCGCCGGCCGCGTACGTAGAGCCGCCGTGCATAGGCCGCGAGCACTTCGAGCCGCGCCGATGCGTCGAGCACGGCGTCGTCGGCGAGTGGATTGCGAACATCCGTGTCGTGCGCGACGAGGAAGCGGTAGACGTCGAGACGGATCGACTCGAGCGGATGCGCGCGAAGCAGATCGATCAGCGAGGCCCGCGCCCGCGAGGCCGGTGGACCGAGTGCGTCGAAGGCGACGCGGAGCGTTCGTTCGAGTCGTTGCGCGTCGCGTGAGCGGGCGAGGTCGGCCGCCAGTGCATCGAGTGCGTCACTGACGACGACGGCGCGAATCGCCACGTCGATCGAATCATCGACGCGATCGAGCAACGTCCGCGCGCCGTCCACCGCGGGGAACGCCAGGGCCGCACTCGTCGCCGCATCGCCCGTGATGGCCGCGAGTGCGCCTCGAAATTCGTAGGGCGCCGACTGGACCTCGTCGGCAAACTTCGCGAGCGCCGCGACCACGTCGTCACGCGTGCGTGCCGGCACGAGCACCCGGATCAATCGCGCCGCGTACGGACGGCTGGCTTGCTGCGCCGCGAGGGGCATCTGGAAGCCGAACTCTAGCCCGGATCATTCGCGAGCGGATCGGCCGCGGTCGGCGCCGTCAGCAGCGTTCCGGGCGCTTCGTGTGTAGCCGCACGGCCCGAGTCCTTCTCGCGTCTGCGACTCGGGCTTTGACCCTCGGCCGACGACCGTGGTACACGCCGCGCGCCCGGGAGAACTGCGGGAAATCGCGTCTTGCCGGGGAGCGGGCCAGCCCCCACGAACCCGCACGTTCACTCACTGGAAGGAAGTTGCAGCAATGGCTGACGCGCGCGGCAAGGTCACTCAGGTCATCGGACCCGTTCTCGACGTCGAGTTCCCGGCAGGATCGCTCCCGGCGATCTATTCGGCACTGAAGCTCACCAACAAGTCGATCAACGACAAAGAGTGGAACCTCGTTGCCGAGGTCGCCCAGCACCTCGGTGAGAGCACCGTGCGCGCGATCGCGATGGACAGCACCGACGGCCTCGTCCGCGGCCAGGAAGTGCAAGCCACCGGCGCGCCGATCCAGATGCCCGTCGGTCCCGAGACCCTCGGACGCATTCTCAACGTCGTCGGCGAGCCGGTCGACGGCGCGGGTCCGGTGAACGCGAAGAAGCACATGCCGATTCACCGCTCGGCGCCGACCTTCACGGAGCAGAGCACCAAGGTCGAAATCTTCGAGACGGGGATCAAGGTCATCGACCTCCTCGCGCCGTACCGCAAGGGCGGCAAGATCGGCCTGTTCGGCGGCGCAGGCGTCGGCAAGACCGTTCTCATCATGGAACTCATCAACAACGTCGCGAAGGCACACGGCGGTGTGTCGGTGTTCGCAGGCGTCGGCGAGCGCACCCGTGAAGGCAACGACCTCTTCCTCGAAATGACGGAAGGCAAGCTGGAGAACGGCGCGACCGTCGTGTCGAAGTGCGCGCTGGTCTACGGCCAGATGAACGAGCCGCCGGGTGCGCGTGCACGCGTCGCCCTCTCGGCCCTCACGGTCGCCGAGTACTTCCGCGACGTCGAAGGCCAGGACGTGCTGCTCTTCGTCGACAACATCTTCCGCTTCACGCAGGCCGGTTCCGAAGTGTCCGCGCTCCTCGGTCGTATTCCGAGCGCCGTCGGTTACCAGCCCACGCTCTCGACCGAAATGGGCGCGCTCCAGGAGCGCATCACGTCGACCACGCGCGGTTCGATTACGTCGGTGCAGGCCGTGTACGTCCCCGCCGACGACTTGACCGACCCGGCCCCCGCGACGACCTTCGCCCACCTCGATGCGACCACGGTGCTCTCGCGCCAGATCGCCGAGCTCGGGATCTATCCGGCAGTGGACCCGCTCGACTCGACCAGCACGATGCTCCAGCCGGGCGTCGTCGGCGAGCGGCACTACAAGGTCGCGCGTGAAGTGCAGCGCACGCTGCAGCGCTACAAGGAACTGCAGGACATCATCGCGATTCTCGGCATGGACGAACTCTCGGCCGAGGACAAGCAGACCGTGAATCGCGCCCGCAAGGTGCAGCGCTTCCTCTCGCAGCCGTTCTTCGTCGCCGCGCAGTTCACCGGCCTCGAAGGCAAGCTCGTCTCGCTCGAAGATACGATCTCGTCGTTCGAAGAGATTCTGTCGGGCAAGTTCGATCACTTCCCGGAGCAGGCGTTCTACCTGCAGGGCGGTATCGAGGACGTGAAGAAGAAGGCCGAAGAACTCTCGAAGGTCGGCTGAGCGAATCGCCATGGCGCAGACGATCAAGCTCGAAGTGGTCACGCCGAACGGCCTCGCTGTTCGCGCGGAGACCGATCAAGTCGAAGCGCCCAGCGTGTTCGGCGAGTTCGGTGTGCTCCCGGGCCACCTTCCGCTGCTCGCGGCCGTGAAAGCAGGCGTGGTGCGCTATCGCCACGCCGGCAAGATCTCGCTCGTCGCGGTCGAAGGCGGCTTCGCGGAAGCAGGCCCCGATCGTGTCACGGTGCTCACGCAGCGCGCGGTCACCGCGGACGAAGTCGACGTCGGTGCAGTGCGTGTCGAGCGCGACGAAGTGCAGGCGAAGCTCGATGGCCTCAAGGGCGAAGCCGGTCACGAAGTCGAAGAACTCGAACGCGAGCGCGACTGGCTCGATGCGCAGCTGAACGCCGCGCGCGAAGCCGGCAAGAGCTAGTTCGAACACTGCGCGCCTTCGAGCGCAGACCCTCCCCGCATTCTCACGTCCGACCGCGCAAAACTCTTCGAACGATGCCTGCGGGCATCGCACGTCGCGGTTCGCGTTTGACGGTCACGAACCACGATGCAAGCGTGTTCGGGCCATGGATCAGCACGCATTCGAAGCGGCCGTACTGCGGATGTGGACCGCGACGCGCATCCCGCTCACGCGCGCGAACATCCAGGCATTCTCGTCGGTGATCAAGACGCTCCCCGCGCGTTCGGTCGAGACCCGGCGACTACCGCGATCGGGCGATCGAAGGTGACAGCATGCTGTCCCCGATCGCCGCAGTGCGCTGACGGCTGGCTTTCGCGCGGCGCCGGGCGCGATCATCGCGCGATGCGTTCATCCCTCGCGCTCGGTGCGTTCGCCCTGGCTCTCACCTTTCTCACCGCTTGCGGCGGCCCGCGCCGACCGCGCGTGCGCAATGCCGAGAACAACGCGGCCGCGCGAGCCGCCGGGTGCGAGATCGAGGTTGTGCGCGAAGGCATTCCATCGCGACCCACGAATCTGCAGGGCAACATCGTCGCGCGCTGCACGCACGACGCCGCCAACGAGACGCAGTGCATGCGTCAGCTGCAAGACGAAGCGTGTCGACTCGGTGCGGTTGTCATCTGGGACGTGCGCTCGCAGCCGATGGAACTCACCGAAGGGATCGAGATGCGCGCCGCGGCCGGCACCTACCGCTGACGCGTTTCGATCACTGCGGCGGCGCGATGATCACGCGTCGCGCAACGCCGAGTCGCAAGCGTGTGCGCGGAACGTTCTCGTCCGAATCGTTGCCGTATCCGAGGTAGTGCGCACGCACCTGACCGTTGTCGAGCAACGCCACCACGCGGCCTGGATAGAACGATCCACTCCACTCGATGTGCACCGCGTCGCCGAGTCCGAGCGGCGCTTGCGCATCGACCGGCCGTCCCGGTGGAAATGCCGCGCTCGGTAGCGTCGCTGCCGCGGGACTCGGCGCGACGCCGGGACGTGCGAGCTGCAGTCGATCGCGCGTCACGATCTCGTCGGCGCTCGCTTCGTAGCCGTCGTAGCGGACGACCACCGCGCCGTCACTCAACGCTGCCACCGTGTGCCCGGCCCACCACTGCCCGTGCCAGTTGATCTCCACCGCAATGCCCGGCGGGATCGCGGTCGTGGGATACACGGGCGTACCCATCGGTTCGATCGCCCCCGGGCGCGGACGGAACGCGGCCGGGTTCAGCTGCAGTCGCGTGCGAGGAACCGTTTCGTCCTGCGAACTGTCGTACCCGTCGTAGTGCGCGCGCACCGTGTTGCCGTTCGCCAGCGCGACGACGTGGCCCGCGTACCAGGTGCCGTGCCACTCGATCGCGACGAAGTCGCCGCGGTGCAGTGGCGTCTGCGCGGTGACGGTCTGCCCGCCGGGCGACATGGTTGCAGGAGGCGGCGCATCGCGGCTCGGGGTTTGCGCCGCCGTCGCGCTCGCACCGGTCGCTACCGGACGTGCCGCTTCCGCGTGCGGTGCCGAAGGAGGAAGCGTCGCGGCGCGCGGCTGCGCGTGCGTGGTTCGGGGAGCAACCGTCGCGCCCAGCATGACAAGACCCATCACTGCGAACACCGTTCGCGCGCGCATCGTAGCGTTCATCTTTCGCCGCTCTTCTGCGCTGCGAACGTCCACGTCAGCGCTGATAGGGATTGTCCGTACCGAATGGATCGTCTTCGTGCGGTCCGGCATGCGTGCCGGTCGTGTGCGTGCCAGTGCCAGTAGTCGAGTGCGAGCCCGTCGTCGTCGTCGTGTTCGATCCGGTTGTCGACGTCGCGTTCGCCGAACTCGTTCCAGCATGAGAACTGGAATGGCTCCCGTGTACCGACGTCGATGCATGGGTTCCGGTCGCAGCGGGCGGTGTCGCAGTCGCCGTCGTGTTGCCGGGCGGGGGCGTTTGCGCGTTCGTAGCGCCCGCATCGACCGCGGCTGCAATGGCTGGCGTCGGCGTGACGGCGGTGCCAGGCGTTTCACCGACCGCAGCAGGCGTGGGCGGAGTGCCCGCGTTCGTCGTCGGTTCCGCGGCGGCGCCGGTAGTATTCGTCACCGTTGGTTGCAGTGGCGTCGGCGCAGCGATCGGATCGTGCGGCACGGCGGGCTGCGTGGTGGTCACCGGTGCAGTGTCTCGTGGCCCATGCGAGAGCATCACCGCCGTCCCGACACCGCCTGCAACGAGCGCGAGTGAGAGGACGATGGCAACGGTTCGTCGACCACTCGAGGGCTTCGACTCTTCGACCGCGACTGCCGTGCTGATCGGCGTGGCGTTCACTGCATTCGGCGGCGTCGACAACGGCCGTGTGAGCGGCACCGGTGGTGCGCCTACCGCAGGCGCATGCCCCGCCGGTTGAGCGACGCCAGGCAGCTGAATCGGGGGCAACGCCTTCGCCGCCGAGCCGGGGGTCTTCGACGATGGCAGCGCCCGCCCCGGCACGCCGAGCGCTTCGGCGAGTTCCTTCGTTCGAACGACGGCCGATGTCGGAATGTCTTCGTCGTCATCGACGATGGTTTGTTCCGCGTTGAACGACGGCGTCGGCGCGGCCGGCGGATTCGATGGCGTCGCCTTGATCGCCGGCCCGGTCGGCGCAACGAGCGGAGTCATGGGCGGCGGCATTGGCGGCGGCGCCATGCCCACCATCGTGGACTTGCCTACTCGGCCAACCGGCACCGGCGGCGGACTCGGCGGATTCACCACCGTCGCCGCGTGCGTGCCTGTATTCGGACGCGAGGGCTCGTCGGGGATCGTGAGCGACGCCCCGGTGTTCACCGCCGGAAATGCACCGGTGTTGCCGCGACGCACGCGCGCCGCCATCGACTGTCCTTCGCCGGGGACGTTCGGTGTTCCCGCACTCGAGATCCGCGCGCGGTCCTTTGCGATCTTCTCGGCCGAGACCTTCTGCAAGTGCGTGGCAACCGTGCGCGCATTCGCCGGCCCGCCGACCACCTTGCTCGCGCGCTCGAGTGCGTCCGCGAACTCCGCCGCGGTCGCGTAACGCTTCGCCGGATCTCGCTCGAGCGCTTTCATCACGGCCGCGTCGATCGCGGGCGGGATGCCGGGCGCGCTTTCCTTCAAGCGCGGAATCGGCTCGAAGAGCAGTTGATTGAGTACTTCGACGTCGCTCTCGCCCGTGAAGAGCTTCTTCGACGTGAGCATCTCCCACGTGATGATGCCCATCGCGAAGATGTCGACGCGTCGATCGATCTCGACGCGCTTGGTCTGCTCGGGCGCCATGTAGGCGATCTTTCCCTTGAGCTGACCGTCGCGCGTCACCGTGAGTCGCGAGGTCGCCTTCGCGATGCCGAAGTCCGTGAGTCGCGCCACGCCGTCGACACCGACGAGGATGTTCTGCGGCGATACGTCGCGATGAACGAGTCCCAGCATCTCGCCGTCGTCGTCGGGGAGTTCGTGCGCCGCGTGCAGACCGGCGAGGGTGTCGAGCGCGATGCGGATCGCGACCGGGATCGGAATGCGTTCACCCGATTTCGCGGCATGACGGAGCAATCCGAGGAGGCGATCCCCCTCGATGAACTCCATCACGATGTAGAGACCTTCCTGGTCTTCGACATCGAGCGTTCCCACCACGTTCTGGTGGCGGATCTTCGCGGCGAGACGTGCCTCGTCGAGGAACATCGAGACGAAGTCTTCTTCGCTCTCGAGATGCGGATGCAGTCGCTTGATCGCGACGAGACGCTGGAAGCCCTTCGCGCCCGTGACGCGTCCGAGGAACACCGTCGCCATGCCGCCCGACGCGATTTCGCCGAGCACTTCGTAGCGACCGAGGCGTTCCACCGTCGACGCGTTCACGCTCATCGCTAGAAGCTCCCTCGCAGCGTGAACCCGGGCGCCATTCCGTTGCTGGCGCTGACAGCCGGCGCCACTTCGACGCGCGGCGCGGAACTCCAGCGCGTGAAGATCAAGGTCACGATCGTGGCCGCGCCGACGACAGCCGTCGCGCCGATGAGAACGTCGGTGCGGATCTCTCGCGCCTGGCCGTCGGCGAGGAGTTGCTCGGCGGCCGGGTCGCCGCGATTCGCCGCCGCTTCGTAGTTCGCAACGCCGCCGTACATATCTGCCATCGACCACCCGAGGGTCGCGCCGAGTCCGACGGTCAGCACTGCACCCGCGATGGCCACGCCTGGATGTAGACCCCCGCGCGCGGGTGGAGGTTGGGTACCGATGGGGGCGCTGCTCGTGTTGCCGCCGACCGGACCCGAACTCGACACCGCGACCGCGGTGTTCACTTCGGCGGGTGGCGTCTCGAAGGCGACGGTCTCGTTCGCGCCTGCGGTGCCCGTGACTTCGCGCGAGCGAGTCCGTGTTCCCCAGTAGCCCACGATCGTGTGGGCACCGGGCTCGAGATACAGCTCCGCGTCGGGGGAGAGCGCATGGTCGACTTCGAGTTCGCAGTGATCGCACCGCACCGTGACGTGCACGAGTGTGGAACCGAGCTCCTGGACGACGTTGCGCGCGTAGGTCACCGCGCGCGTGTCGTCGGGATAGCGGGAGATCAGGCGCAGCGAGAGCGTCGCGGCGCGCGCGTCGTGTTGCGTCGAGTGCGCATCGCGATGCGAGCGGATCGCGTTGCCGAGTGCGACCGGCGAGGGCGCCAGGCGATCGGCGGTCTCGAAAAAGCTCGCGGCGGACGCGTGATTTCCAGCTGCGCGCGCAGCGACCCCCGAGTCGTACGCGGCCGAGGCCTGGCGACGCTGTTCGGGGGTGGGCGAAGCCGTCTGCGCCGCGGCGCATGGAGCCCCGAGGACGAGCGCAAGGGCAAGTGCCACCCCAGCGCGCTGCGAGCCGTGTAAATGCCGCTTCACGCGACGTACATGCTTCGGAAATCAGCGTGCGAAGTCAAGCACACAGGACGCGGGTGACCGCTCGTGCGCACATCGTACGACCACTCGCACGAAGCTGGACGGGCAGCCTCGGGGAGGGTGAGCAGGCGACGCCGCCCGCCCGTGACCCGTGATCAACGGTCGCGAATCGATCGCCGCACGCTACCGCATGAATGTTCGTCACGGCCGCGCGCTGCTCGGGGCCATTGCCGCCGACGTGCCGGGACTCACGCGAGCCAGGCGGTGCGCTGTTCGAGGGCCGACCGCGACGTTGTCATCCGTGCCACCGCCGATGGCACCGCGCTCACGCAGTCGCTAGGAATTTTCGCGGCGCGGGCGGTGCACTCGCTCACTCATGCCATCTCTCTTCTGCTTCGTTCTCGTGCTCGCAACGCTGTCCGCTTGCGCGCCGAGCGGCATCGGCGACCCCTGCCTTCCGTCGAACCCGCGCACGTCGCCGACCGACCCGGTGTGCTCGGGCGACGACGCCGCGTGTTTTCGCGGCGGCGAAACCTACGTCGAGACACGCGCGGTCGAGTGCCGCACACGGGTGTGCCTCGTCGATCACTGGGATCAGCAGAGCGATCCCGGAGGACAGAGCGCGCATGCCTATTGTTCGTGTCGATGCGATGGACGCGGCGATCCCGCGGCGCGATGCGAGTGCCCCGATGGGTTCACGTGCATCGACGGATTCGCACCCGGTCTCGAAGGCGATGTCGCCGGGGCGTACTGCATGCGTCGCCGATGACGGGCGCATCCCGGCCCTCTCCCGATGACGCCCGTTCGAAAACGTGTTCTCGATTGGCGTCGTCCGAGAGAGGCGGCCGGTGTGCTCGGACTACTTGTGCACGGCCGGTGTGCGACCCACCGCGGCACCGCTCGTGGGCGCGCTCATCTGCGGCATCAGTCCGATCTGCTGCAGCATCCCCGAGGTGTCCCAGTTCACCCACGACTCGACGATCTTGTCGCCGCGGAAGCGGTCGATCTGGATGCCGGTCACCGTGATCTTGCGGTTCGTCGCCGGCGATCCCATCAGCGGTGCCGAGTGCGTGCCGCGACAGGTCCATCGCGTCACGACGCAGTCACCGTCGACCAGCTGCTGATCGATCGTCATGCGCATGTCCGGGAACGCGCCGCGATAGAGCTTCATCTGCCCCATCACGGTGCTCGGGCCGGGCTGCGCGTTCGGCACCGTCGGATCGTGCACCTGCGCGTCTGCTGCGATGCACTCCTCGAACGCCTTCGCGTCCCCCTTGTTCCAGCCGCTCTCGACCATTTTGCGAATCACTTCTTGATGGTTCATTTCGTCGATCCCCCTTTCGGTGGC
>CBIHQZ010000076.1:0-11902 GCA_966212315.1 uncultured Myxococcales bacterium | reverse complement strand
CATCGGCGAGCGTGGGCTCGACGCGCGCGCAGAAAGGACACTCGAAGTCCCCGAATTCGACGATCGTGACGAGCCCGTTGCTCGCACCGATCATCGGCGCCCCCGTGACAGGCAGCACGTCCGAGTCGGCAAGCGCTGCGCCAGCGGAGGCGACGATCGGCGCACTCTCGGCGGGCGCCGCGCGATTCGTGCTCGGCACCGTGCCGGTCGTGACGACGACGGTGCCGCGTGTCGAAGCGGTGCCGGACGAACCGCACCCGATGAGGGTGAGTAGCGCGACGAACAGAGTGATCGAGACCGACCCGGACGGGGATGAACGTGACATCGCCGGGGAGGGTAATGAAATGCCCGTGGCGATGCATCTCGAGCTTCGTGCCGTCGTGACCGCGGTGAAAGGTTCGTGCTACGTCCGCGCCGACGAGGCTCACGCGATGCTGCAACTTGCCGATCCGAAGCGCGAACACGAAGACCTGCGAGACGCGATCGAAGCAGCGGCGATCCGCGCGCTTCGATCCGGTCACTACATCCTCGGCCCCGAGGTCGAGTCGTTCGAGAACGCATTCGCCGAGTACTGCGGCGCGAAGGCTTCGGTCGGCGTGTCGAACGGAAGCGACGCGATCGTCGTGGCACTGCAGGCACTCGGCATCGGCCCGGGCGACGAAGTGATCACCACCGCGCTGAGCTACCTCGCCACCGCGAGCGCGATCCAGCGCACGGGTGCTACGCCGGTGTTCGCGGACATCGACCTCGACACGTTCGACATCGACGCGCGCGACATCGAGCGCCGCATCACGCCGCGCACCCGCGCGATCATCCCCGTGCATCTGTACGGCCGCGTCGCGGACACCGATGCCATCGGCGCGCTTGCAACGTCGCGCCGGATCGCAGTGATCGAAGACGCCGCGCAAGCATGCGGTGGTGAACGGGGCGGGCGACGCACCGGGACACTCGGCACCGTTGCGACGTTTTCGTTCTTCCCGGCCAAACCGTTCGGCGCCGCGGGTGACGGTGGTGCGTGCGTCACCAACGACCCGGACCTTGCCGACACGATGAAGAAGATCCGCATCACCGGTGCCGTCGCAAAGAACGTGCACGACCTGCCGGGTGGCAACTACCGACTCGATCCGTTGCAAGCCGCGATTCTCGCGACGAAGCTGCCGCGACTCGAAACGCGTCTCGCGCGCCGTCGTGCTCACGCGGACATGCTTCGCGAGGGACTCGCAGGCGCATCGAACGAACTCGTCTTGCCGAGCGACGATGCCGCCGGGCGTCACGTGTATGCGCAATTCACCGTGCGTCATCCGCGGCGCGATGCTCTCCAGCGCGCGCTGCGCGAGCGGAACGTGGCGAGCGAGGTCTACTACCCGTTGCCGATGCCGTATCAGAAAGTCTTCGCATCGCTCGGCCATCGTGTCGGCGAATTCCCACGCGCCGAGCAGGCCACGCGGGAGGTCCTGTCCATTCCCGTTCACAGCGAACTCACCAGCGACGACGTGCAGACCGTCATCGACGCGATGCGCGCATCACTCCGCGAAATCGAGGCAAGCCGATGACCGAGCCGAAGTACTTCGTTCACGCGAGCGCGATCGTCGACGAAGGCGCGACGATCGGTGACGGCAGCAAGATCTGGCACTTCTGTCACGTGAGCCCGGGCGCGCGCATCGGCGCGAAATGCTCGCTCGGTCAGAACTGCTACGTCGGCAATCGCGTGGTACTCGGTGACAACGTTCGCGTGCAGAACAACGTCAGCATCTACGACAACGTCTTCCTCGAAGACGACGTGTTCGTCGGCCCGAGCGCCGTGTTCACCAACGTGAACAACCCGCGCGCGGCGTTTCCCCGCAAGGACGAATACCGCGACACGCGGGTTCATCGCGGCGCGTCGATCGGTGCGAATGCCACCGTGGTATGCGGCCACGACGTGGGCGAGGGGGCCTTCGTCGCCGCGGGTGCCGTCGTCACCAAGAACGTTCCGCCGTTCGCGCTCGTGGCCGGTGTGCCCGCGCGCCGCATCGGATGGATGTGTCGTTGCGGCGAACGACTCGCGGACGAATCGCAGCCGTGCGCCGAGTGCGACCGCCGTTACGTGCGCGATGGCGACGGGCTTCGCGAGCGCGAGCACGACGCGAAGTAATCGCGCGATCGCGGCTCGTGTATCCTGCCGCGGCATGCCGTCCATCCGTCGCATTCATTCCGTTGCATCCATCGCTCTCGTCGCGTCATCGCTGCTCGTCACGAGCTGCAGCGGCACGAACGCAGCCGGGAACAACGGACGCGGAACGATTCCAACCGCGGCCGCCTACAATGCACCGGGAACCGACGCGCCCTACGCGCCCCCGGCCGCACTCACGGCTGCATACGATGCAGCACGCGCGGGCGGCACGCAGAGCCAGCGCACACTCGTCGCGGACGCCGCGCTGGCCGAGGTCGCACGCAACATCGCCGAACGCGCGTCTCGCGATCCGCAACATCGCAGTCCGTCGGTGCGCGTGATCCAGGCGATCGCATGGGGCGCCGGGCTGATCGATCCGCTCCCCGCCGTGGTGGTGACGCGCGTGACGGGCAATCCGCCGATGGACGAGATCACCCGCTCGGTCGCGCAACTCAGTCACGACACCGCGTTCACGCGCGTCGGGATCGGACGCGCCGAGGTCAGCGACGGCAGTGCGATCGTGGTCGTCACGTTGTCCGAACGACACATGGTGCTGAACAGCGGCGTGGCGCGTCGAGTGGCGGTCGGTACGCGCGTGCGACTCGACGGCCGCGTCGACGACGGACTTCGCAATCCCGAGGTCGCGATCACTCATCCCGACGGGCACATCGAACACTTTCCGCTCGGCGACGGACCCGAGTTCCAGAGCCAGTTCCCGGTCACCGCACGCGGCGCATATCAGATCGAACTGCTCGCCGACGGAACGGGCGGAAGCACGGTGCTCGCGAACTTCCCGGTGTACGTCGATACCGATCCGCCCGAGGCGCAGGACGACGTCCAGAGCACACACACCGAAGAACCCGGCGCGGTCGAAACGTCGCTGCTGCAGCTCGCGAACGAAGCGCGGCGTGCGGCCGGACGACGCCCGCTCGAACTGATGCCCGACCTCTCGCGTGTCGCGCGCGAGCACAGCCAGGACATGGCGCAGAATCACTTCGTCGCACACAACTCGCCGCGCAGCGGAACGCCATCGGATCGGTTGCACCGCGCGTCGCTCACGTCGGGCACCGTGCTCGAGAACCTCGGTCGGGGATACGGCGCGCGCGAGATCCACGACGGCTTGATGGCGAGTCCGGGGCACCGCGCGAATCTTCTGAACGAACGCGTGACGCACATCGGAATCGGCGCGGCGGCGGACACGTCGGCGACGGGCGGCGTGCTCGTCACCGAGGACTTCATCGAAGTGGCCAGCGCGGTCGACACGACTGCCGCCGCGGCGACGCTCATCGAGCGGTTGAACAGCGCACGCACGCGACGCGGTGCCAGCGCGGTGACGTTGCGTCCGCAACTCGTCGAGGTCGCGCAGAGCACCGCGCGCGCGTACTTCGAGAATCCGCGCGACTCGCAGCAGGCCGTCGTCGATCGCGCCAATCGTTCGATCTCGCGTTTCGGACTGATCTTCCGTCGCGTCGCAGCGCTCGCCACCGTCGTCTCGCGCGTCGAAGACGCCGCGCAACTCGAGCCCCTCTTCGATCCCGCGATCGGCGCGATCGGCATCGGCGTCGCGCAAGGATCACGTCCCGACTCGCCGCCCAACGCGATCTTCGTCGTGTTCGTCATCGGGTATCCGCGATAGGGCCCGATCAGCGGTCACCGACCCACGCTCTGCACCCGCCGCGATACACTTTGCGGATGCGCAACGACCACTCGCTGGCGTCCATCTTTCGCACGATCCTCGCGTCGATCCCCGCTCTCTCGCTGACCGCGTGCGCCTGCCCCGAGACGCGCGTCGTCGTTCCGATTCGGATCGATCAGATCCCGGTCGACGCGAACGCTTCGCCCAGCTCGCGCACATTGCAGCCCGACGAGTGCATGGCGCTGTGCGGCGGTCGCGCGAGCGCGTGCCACATCGTCGAAATCTGCACCGGCACTGCGGCAGCGGCGTGCGTGACCCTCGGGTACACACCGGACGACGCCGGCATCACGGACGCGGCAACTGACGGCGGCGTGGTCGTCACGCGTTCGTTCGGGGTCGAATGCACGGTCACGAACATCTGCATCGGCGGCCGTCGGCCCGAGGGATTCGCGCTCGATGCGATTCCGCGCGAATCGATCGGCGCCTACCTCGCTCGCCAGGCCGCGCTCGAGTCCGCCAGCGTTCCTGCGTTCGCAGCGCTCGCGACGTCACTCGATCGACTCGGGGCACCGCACTCGCTCGGCGAGCGAGCCCGTGCCGCGGCGAACGACGAAGTCCATCATGCCGCGTTGCTCACCGCCCTTGCCGCGCGCGAAGGCGTCGCAGTCCCCGCGTTCGCGATGCGCGAACAGAACGAAGCCACGCTCGATGCACTAGCCCTCGACAACGCGATCGAAGGCTGCGTGCGCGAGACGTTCGCTGCGCTGCTCGCACTTCATCAGAGCGAGCACGCACGCGATGCCGACATGCGCGCTGCGTTTGCGTCGATCGCCGACGACGAGACGCGCCACGCCGAACTCTCGCGAGACGTGCACGTGTGGGTGATGTCGCTGCTCGATGCGACCCGACGCGCGCGGGTGGAGTCCGCGATGCGCGCCGCGATCTCTCGACTGCGTGACGAGTGCTGCGATGCCGACGCAGCACCGATCGAACGCGAGCGACTCGGACTTCCCGCGACGCAGCAGATGCGCGCACTCATCGACGGTCTCGATCGCGCGGCGTGGTCGTTCGGGACGTGCTGAAGGAGAAACGATTGCGGGGACGGCCGATGGCAGTCCCCGCGTGCGGACGATCGATCAGAGACGGCGGCGAAGGTCTTCGTTCGGCCCGCCCGAGCCCGGCTGCGATGCGCCCGGCTGGTACGTCCACGAGTTGCGCAACACGATGCTGCGGCCGTCCGACGTGAGGATGTTGATGTCGACCGGGTGATTCTGCGAAGACTCGACGCCTTCCGGCGTGGTCAGCACGATCGCCTCGTCGCCCATCACACCCACGTTCGTCGCGGGGCGCCCACCGATGCGGACTTCGATGGTGCCGAGTTTGTCGAATCCGCTGCCGACGATACGGACTTCCTGCCCGCCCGAAAGCCGCCCCGAAGCGGGGTTCACCGCTTGGAAAGTGAGGTTCTTGTTCTTGCAGCCCGCGGCCGACGAAACGAGCAATGCAACTGCGATGACGCCATCACGAACGCGCATGGAACCTCCCGAAGCGACTGGACCGTAGACCGCGGCTCGAAGCACGGTCAAGACGTTCTCGAAACTGCTCGCCTTGACACCCCCCTTTCGCAGCCGTCAGAGTTTCGCGGCCGCACGACGGGGCCCACAAACTTCCACCGATCGGGGCGAGGACTCTTGGCCAAACAGACAGTCCTGCTGGTCGACGCCGACCTCAAGAGCGCACGCGTTCTCGAGGTTTCGCTTCGCAAGGCCGGCTACAGCGTGACGCTCGTGAAGAGCGCAGTCGAAGCTCTCGAGGCGATCGACATTGCGTCCCCCGAACTCGTCCTTTCGGACACGAGGCTCGCACCACCTCCCACGCCACCGCGCGAAGGCTCGGATACGCCCGTCGACGGCTACCAGCTCTGCCGTCGGCTCAAGGACGACCCGGTCTGGTACCAGATTCCGTTCATCTTCCTCACGTCGAGCTCGTCCATCGAGGACAAGATCCGCGGGCTGGAACTCGGCGTCGAGGACTACCTCACCAAGCCGATCTACATCAAAGAGATCCTCACGCGGATCCAGCTCGTACTCGCGAAGAAACAACGCGAAGGCATGGAGAGCCGCACCACGCGCGCGAGCTTCACCGGCCTGCTCAGCGAGATGGGCATCGTCGATCTGCTGTCCACCATCGACCTCGGCCGGAAGTCCGGCGTGCTCGAATTGGAAGGTTCGACGAAGGGGACCATTTACTTCCGCGACGGGCGTGTCGTCGATGCGAAGTGCGGTCTCTACTCCGGCGCCAACGCGGTCTACCGAATGCTCGTCTGGAACGAGGGTCGGTTCGAGATCCGCTTCGGCCCCTGCGCCACGGACGACGTGATCGACATGTCGACGCAGGGCGTTCTGATGGAAGGGATGCGTCGCCTCGACGAGTGGCAGCGCCTCCAGGAACAGCTTCCACCGCTCGACACGGTCTACGAGGTCGATGCGAAGGAACTGTCGGTGCGGCTGGGAGAGATCCCCGACGAGGTGAACTCGATCCTTCGCGCGTTCAACGGCCGCCGCACGTTGCTCGAAGTGGTCGACGCGAGCGGGTTCGACGACTTGGGTGCGCTGGCGACTCTCTCGAAGCTGTACTTCGAGGGATTGATCTTCCAGCGGCCGACTCAGAGTGGCACAGCGGAAGACGAGATCGACGACGGAACGGCACTCCTTCCGGGGAGTGGCGATGAGGCCGCGGCGATCGCAAACGGCGACGCGGACGCCAAGAGCGACGAAGTTCTTGCGGCACGGGCGTCGATCCGACCCCCGCCCGCGGCGAGTACGATCGGCGTCACGATCGAGCCGAATGTTGGTGGCATATCGACTGCAGCGCGTGCGCTGGAATCGACAGAGCGTCAGAATCCTGACGCGAACTCACCGACCCCCGTAGCGGCCAAAGATTCCCCGGGGGCGGACGGTATCAAAGAAGACAACGACGAACGCGAGGAGCGCGACGTGGCAAAGCATCGAGGCAAGCGGAATCGAACGAAGCGCGAGATGGTCGAAGAGACCCCCTCGACGGGCTCGGCGGCACAGGCCGCGGCGGCGACGCAGGCCGCACCGAAACGCGAGGAAACGGCCGATACGACTGGCGCACGCGCGTCGACGGTTCAGCCCACTGCCGCCGCGACCGCTGCGGCCGAGGCCGATGCGGCGCCTGCCGCACGCGAACGCATCGAGTCGTCGGGTGGGACGGTGATCCAGTTTCCGAAGCTGTCTTCGGCGTCGGAGACGCCGGCCCAGCGACCGGGGAAACCCACGCTTCCGATGGGCACGTTGAGCGACGAGGCCCGTGCGGAAATCAACGTCGATGCAGCCGAGTCGCTCGGGGCCGAGCCGAAGGCCGCGCCGCCGCCTGCCGAGGCGAAGAAGACCGAGAAGAAGACCGAGCCCGAGATTCCGTCCGCGAAGAAGAACAGCAACGCCCCGCCGCCGAACGAGTCGGCGAAGGCGAAGGCCAGTGTTCCGCCGCCCTCGCAGAAGAAGTCGGAGCCCCCGCCTGCCAAGGCGAAGGAGGCACCTGCCGCGAAGAGCGAGCCGCCGAAGGCGGCGCCGAAAGACGACAAGAACGCGCCGAAGCGCGATCGCAAGATCAGCTTCTCGGGCGAACTCACGGACGAGGCGAAGGCCTTCTTCCAGGACCGTTCGTACGAGAGCGCGTACAAGCCCGATCACGACAACTTCGAGGACCTCAAGCCCGAAGAGACGCACGACACGCGCAAGAATCGCCGCTCGATGATCGCGACCGCGTCGCTCGTCGGTGCGCTCGTTCTCGTGGTGGGCGGACTCGCACTGCACAACAAGTTCGTCGGCGTTCAGCCGGTCGACACACTGCAGAACTCGACCAACGCGTCGCTCAGCGATCGGCCGATCACGAATCCGGAACGCCCGGCGCCAATCGAGAACAACGCCGCGACGCCGGCTCCGGCGGCTGTGAACACTGCTGCTGCACCGACGCCGCCCGCCGCTGCGAACGAAGCCCCGCCGGCCGCGAACGTGGCACCCGCTCCCGCGACGAATACCGAGCCCACACCGCCGGCGAACAACGAAGCGCCTGCGGCGAACGCTGCCGCGACGCCGACTCCGCCGACCGCGGTGGAAGCACCGGCTGCACCCGCGCCGGCCGCGAACACCGCGGTTGCGCCCGCGCCCGCAGTGGCGAATCCCGCGCCTGCAGCGAACACCGCAGCGGCGCCGCCCGCGGCGACCGGCCCGGCCGATCTCCTGGCGGCTGCAGTGCGCGCCCGCTCGCGCGGCAACACCACGGCGATCGCGGCGTATCAGCAATACGTCGACGCAGGTGGCGCAGATGCCGCGGCGCTCTCGGCCTTCTCGTACTGGCTCGCGAACCGCGGCGATCTCGGCCACGCGGCCGAGTGGGCGGCACGTGCGACGACGATCGACGCGAACAATCAGCTCGGCTGGTACGTGCTCGGCGTCTCGCGCATGGAAGGCCCGCACCCGGATCGCGCGGCCGGCCGTGATGCACTTCGTCGCTGCGCCGCCCTCCCGGGCTCGCACGCCGCCGAGTGCCGCGGCGCGATGTAGTTGGTTCTCGCGGCGCGATCCGTCGCGTCGTCCTCTCCTCGTTTCTTCCCCCATCCATCCAGGCTGCGCGGCGGGCCAACGGGCCGCCGCTTCCATCGAGCGACCCTGCCTTCGCAGGGTCTATCCGCTCACGAGTGTTTTGCCGGCGTTCCTGGCGAGTAAGCGTTCCTCAGAGCCTGCAAAGGTGGGGCGCCTCCCGTTGCACTGCGATCGCGCGCTTCGCGGTTCGACAGGCTCACCATGAGAACGGCGGCGCGATCGCGCGCTTCGAACTCGCGGGTGCCCCCGCTCGCGGGCTCCGTGCTACCGCTCCCATCCCGACGATGACTGTCGCGCTCGCCGCCGCACTGCTCGCCCGCATCGCTGCGACGCTCCTCGCCACGTCGCCGGCGAACGCACCAGCTTCTTCGAGCTCGCTCGTGCGCAGCGGCACCGTCGTATTCGGCGGCGACATCGTCCCGCATCGCGACCTGCTCGCGTCGTTCGCGACGAACGGCGGCGATGATTTGTTCGGCGCCGTTGCCCCCGTCATCCGAGCCGCGGATCTCGCTCTCGCGAACTTCGAAACACCCGCCGCACCGAGTCGCCCGCTCACACTCACCACGGTGCGATTCAATGTGCACGCCGACTTCGTTCAATCCCTCGTTCAATCGGGATTCGATGCCGTCGCGATGGCGAACAATCACAGTTTCGATGCCGGCATCTCGGGTGTCGGCGAGACCGTGACAACCCTGCGCGCGGCGGGACTGCGACCGATCGGCGGCGCGCTCGCACACGAAGATCCGCTCGCGATGCAGACCTTCGCGCTCGCGGGTGGAACGCTGTGCGTGTTCTCCGTCACGCGTCTGCTCAACTTCGACATGAGCATGCCGGGCGCCGCGCAGCCACGCATCGCGATGGCGCGTCCCGAGATTCGTGGCGAGCCCGAGTCGCTCCTCGCTGCGGTGCGATCGGCGCGTTCGCAATGCGGTGCGATCGTCGTGTCGCTGCACTCGGGCGTGGAATACCAGTCGCTGCCCGAGGCGATCGATCGGGTGTTCTTCCGCCGCATCGCCGAAGCGGGCGCCGACGCGGTGATCGCGCATCACTCGCATGTCGTGCAGCCGGTCGAGTTGTTTCAGACCGGCGCGAGGTCGGTGCCGATCTTTTATTCGCTCGGGAACTTCGTCTCGAATCAGGGCAACGCCGTCGACTCGGGCGTGACGGCTGCGCCCCATGATCCGCGCACGATCGCGCTCGATGCGCGACTGCGCGAAGGGATCCTCGCGGTGCTGCGATTCGAGAGCGCGGACCGTCACACGCTTCGTCTCGCCGAGTTCGGATACGTCCCGATGTGGACGGTGAACACCCGCATCGAAACCCAGCGCGATGGCGTTCCGTTTCACATTCGTGCCGCGCTCATGCCTCGCGACGGTGGCGGCGATCGGATGCTCGCCAGTCGCTGGACCGCGCTGGTGCGGCGCATCGGTGCGGATCATCTGTTGCCCGTCGCGTCGGTGCCGGGCGGTGACGAAGGCTATCGGCGAAGCGCCGAAGCGGTGCTCGCGAACCGTCGCGCCGCTACATCCCCGGGGCAGTGACGCGACCGACGGGCGGCCCGATCAACGCGCTCACCCCGCGATTGGTAGCAGTGCCGCTTCCCACCCAGAGCAATGCGGTGCGCGGGTCGACCACGTCGAGCGATCCGGCCCGCACGCTGTTGGCGCGATCGACGTAGATCGCGCGAGGCACGCGCGACCACTGCATGCCGTCGTACGAAGCAGCCGCGCCGATGGCGGTGCGCGGGAGCGGCCCGGTGGCGGTGTAGAACACGACGAACAACGCGCGATCCGCCGCGGTGGTGACGATCGCGAGGGCAGGGTCGGCGAGTCCGTAGGCATCGAACGCACTCGCGCCATCGAGCGGAACACCCGACGACGGCGTGAGGATGGGCGCCGGCGCGATGGTCCACGGCCCCGACGCATCGCTCGCGCGTGCGAGGAAGAGCGAGTCGGCGCGACGGAACGCCATGAACCATTCGCCCGAAGGCGCGCGCGCGATCGAAGGCTCGGACGGCGCGTCGGTGCTCGCGTCCATCGCGTCCGCGACGATCACCGGCGCGTTCGGATGCGTGAACGTGATGCCGTCACTGCTCGTCGCGATGCCGATGCCGCCGCGCGCGGAGTACGCCATCACGTAGTGGGTGGGATCGATCACGCGCACATCGGGCGAGCGCACGAAGTCGCCTTCCCACGACTGCTCGGCGCGAAAGATCACCACCGCGCCATCGAACGAGAGAGAACCCGCCGGGCGATCCATTCGCTCGCTTGCGCGGCCGATCGTGTCGGGCTGAGCGTTGGTGCGGAACGTCGCGTACGCGACGCGGCGTGCATCGCGCGTTGCGCGAACGATCGAGGGCTCGTCGATCTGTGCGCCCGATACGTCGGCGCGAATCAGCGTCGTGCTGCCGTTCGGTGTCTGGTCGCCGCGCAGCGCTGCGAACGGACCGACGAGGCTCGCGGGGAGATCGACGTCGCCGGTGCTCGGCGCCGCGAGTGTTCCGCACGAAGCGATGCACGCGCTCGCGACGATCGAGACGAAGGTCCGTGACGGCTCAGAACGTGGTCGCAATCGTCGCTCCGAAGTTGAACACCTGGCCATCGAGGATCGCGTCACCGACGGCGTCGGCCGGGTCGTCCTTGAGAATCACGCGTTGCTCGAGGAATTGCACGTCGCCGTGCACGTTGAGTTGCACGCTGCTGTTCGCGGTCGGACCGGCGTGTGGAAACTCGAGCCCGAGTCCGGTCGACACCACATGTCGATTGCAGTCGTAGAAGTTCGTCGCGGAGGCGGTCTGGTCGGGCACCGGCGACGCGTCGTAGCGGTAGCCAGCACGCATCGCAACAACGGCATGCCGACCCGCGGGGACGCGGTACTCGGCGCCGACGCGCGGCACGAACGTGTCGTGAAACATCGCCGCGACCGGCACCGTCGAGGGCGGCACCATCGGCAACGAGATGTTCTCGGAACCGGGCGGCATGTCGAAGTGGACGCCGACTTGAAGACTCGCGGTCGGATTCTCGTAACGCGACCAGTTCACCCAGGTCAGATCGGCGACGACGGTGAAGCGATCGGTCGGATGAAACGACGCGCCGAACACAGCTTGTTGCGGCAGGTACGCGGTCACCGCGCGCTCCTGCAAGAGGATCTGCCCGCGCGCCGCAGTGGCGTTCGGATCATCGAGCCGGCCGAGGACGATGGCGAGATCGAGATCGGCGTCGAGATCGAGTCGAAAGCGGAACTCGCCGCGGTACACGACCGAGAGCGTGAGCCAGCGATGCACGTCGACCTGCACGCCCGCCTGCGGGTACCACACTGCGCGTACGTCGGCGTTCACCGTGTGAAACAACTCCGCGTTGTTTCCCGCCGCCGCGGGGATGCGCCCGGTGAGACCGATGTCGCCGCGGGTCGACGCCATGTACGTGAACCCACCGCCGATGCGGAGCCACGGGAAGGGCGCGATCGCGAGATTGGCCGAGAAATAAA
>CBIHQZ010000075.1:0-12059 GCA_966212315.1 uncultured Myxococcales bacterium | reverse complement strand
CTGCATGCGGCGGATGGGACGGTCGTCGGCGTCGGTCTCGATCAGATCCGAGAGCTGCACTTCCACGACGATCTCCGGCCGCACGAATCGGCACAGCGTCCCGTCGCGATTCGCCATGCGAAAGCCACTCGGCACTGTCATCGCCGACAGACGCTTCTGCCACGCGACGCGATCGTCGATGGAGAACCCGTTGCCGACCGGGCCGATGAACTGGAACGAACCGTCGTCACGCATCAACGCGAGTTCGAGTTCGCGCACCTCGGCGACCTCGCCGCTCATGCGCTCGCCGAATGCGATCACCACCGCGTCGATCGTGAACGTCGGCTTGATCTTGAACGCCACGCCCTGTTCGGTGCGAACGACGATCCCTTCGAACTTCTGCGACGCGACCCACTCGCGGTAATAGTTCGCCGCGACGGCCGCATCGCCATCGACGGTCGTGACGACCCCGAGGCGCTGGCCTTCCACTTCACCGAGCCAGCCGCGCAGCGTCGCGAGCTTTTGCGCGTAGGGCGTGGCGAGACGGCTCTCGCCTCCCTCGTCCACGAGATCGAAGGCCTGGTACGCCAGCATCTCGGGCTTGCCGTCGCCGATCGCGCGCGCGACGTGCTGCACGCGCGGGCGCCCGGCGGGCGGGATCGCGAACAGTTCGCCGGCGATGATCACGTCACCGGTCTTCGCGAGGCGTTTCGCAGCGTCTGCAAGCAGCGGAATCCCCGTGATCACTCGGCCGTTCGGGGCGCAGAGCACCACCTCGGCGCCGCGTTTCACGAGATACCAAAGCTCGCCATCGAGCTTCGTCGAGATGAGCAGATTGCCCTTCGGAAGGTGCTGCTCGATCTCGGTCGCCGCGATGATGCGATAGCGTTTCGCTACCTCGCGTTTGTAGCGCTCGAGCAGCGAGGCAAGATCCTTGTCGCGGAGCGAGCCGGGCGCCGCGCGCTGTCCGGTGCCGAGTGGTTCGAACTTGTCGGCGAACGCGCTCACGTCGCACCGCCAGTCGCCGTTGCGATGGGTGCAGCTGCCGGTTTGATCTCGAGGTTCGAGAGATGCATCACGAGCTTGTAGCGATCACCGTCGACGCGGCCTTCGAGGAAGCCGCGGAACGGCGCGCCATTGGTGCTGAAGATGAGTGGCAGTTGCGCCTTGGCGCCCGCGCCCACGAAGAGCAGCTTGCCGCTCTCCTCGAGGGTCTTGGCCATCTCGTACAGGAAGTCGAACGTGAGTCCGTTCACGTGACGGAGCTGGAGCTTGCGCACCATCGCGAACTTTCGGACCACGTCTTCCGTCGACATGAGACGCCCGGTCCAGGGGAGGGCGGGCGACTCTTCGGTGACGGTGGCCTCGACGTCGACGAAGTCCTTTCGTTCTTTCTCTGCGCCGTCGGCGGCGTACGTCACCTGCAAAACGCGCGACGCGAAGAGAATGGAACCGTCGCGGCGGACATACACGCGCGATGCATCGCGCAGCGGGCGTCCGATCTGCTCGAGATCGATTTCGGGATCGGCGGCGATCAGCGCCGCAGCGATCTTGTCGACGCCGCCCGCGCTCTTCGAAAGAGCATCGATCGTTCCGGCGTCGGTCGTGCGAACGAGACGTTCCATCTTGAGCGTCGCGCCATCGGCGGCGACGTGGCGAACCGTGTCCGTGCGCTTCGGCCATTGAGCCGAGACTTGTGCGTCACGCTTCTTTGCATCGGTCAGTGAGATCAATCGCGGCATCGTCGTCGCTCCTCGTTCACATCATGCTGAAGTCGAGTTCGTCGCCCAGCGTCGCCTCGGACTCGGGCTCGGCATCGGGCGTGGCGTCTTTGCCGACGAACGTGAAATCGATGGGTGCGCACACGAGCAGGAACGCGCCGTGTTCGTTCTTCAAGACGAACGCAGGCGAGTCCATCGCATCGTCGCGGTAGTTGTAACGCGTCTCGAAGAACGACCCCGCGTCGAGCGCGGCCGAGAGCTTCGGGCCGATCTGCTGCGGCGTGAGTCGGTAGATCCCGAGCGTGACGTGATCGAGCACGCGTCGCGCGTCGGCGGGCTTCAACGGCTGCTCGACGCCGAGCGTCGACGGAATCGTGGGGAGCCGGTTGCCTTGCTCGTCGACCGCGACGAGCGAACTGCGCTCGTAGGTGTCGTAGTTCGGGTCGAGATAGAGATACGCCGCACCTCCCGACGGGACGAGTGCCGCGCCATCGGCGGTGAGCATCGCGGCGGAACAGGGCTCGCCGTTCTCGTCGACGATGATCCGTTCCTTGCGGCCGTAGAGTTTGTCTCGATCGACCTTGTCGTAATCGAACGTGCTGGTCTCACCGTCGAGACCGAGGATGATCGCGCGTGCCATGCGCGGGAGGATGGCACGAGTGCGGTGGCGATGAACCGCCTACCCGCGATGCTTCACATCTCGAGAATGGTGTCGGCGTTGCGCCCGCGGGCCTGTGGCGGCGGAGACGACGAAGACGACGGCGCGGTGCCGCCGATGCCGAACGGAATGTAGAGGATGCGCATCTGCTGATAGCTCCCCTGGCGGCGGTATCCGACGAGGCCTTCGAGGATGCTCCAGTAGTGATCGCCGCGACGCGGCTCGCCGTATTGCGCGAACGGGAAGAAGTCCCAGCCGAACGATGTACGAGCGCCGCCGCTGCGCGACTCCCAGTACATGTGATTCGGGAAGACCCACTGGTACATGCTGCGACGATCGGCGACGCGCACGAAGAACGGCGCGACCACCGTGACCTGCTGTCCGCTCTCTTCGTTGCCGATGTCCCACACGAGCGGGAAGACCACGTTGTGATGCCAGTGGCGACCGCGCGCGGTGAAGACCAGCGGGTAGAAGTTGAAGAACGAATGGTCCGGCGCGCTCTCGCGATGGAACGTCGGGAAGACCCACGTCGTCGAACTGCGCGTCGGAAAGACTTCGCTGTGAACGAAGAGCGGCGTGGCGGTGGTGTCGTAGCGACCGTACTCGTGGAACCGTCCGAGCAACGGGAACATGCCCCACGCGTAACCGGTGTTGCTCGCGGCGTGGAACACCGGGCCGACGACAAGCGTGTGGCTGCCGAGTGAAGGCGTGCGCGAGTAGAAGAAGAGCGGCGCGATCGCGTCGAGATCGGTGCGGCCGCGGTGGTTTTGATAGAACGGCAGAACGAGCGTGCTCTCGCTGCCGTCACGCGTATAGCCCGCGACCGGCGTGATCAGCGTGAACTGATTCGGTCCCGACACCGTGTGGAAGAGCGGGAGGAATGTGACGCGCGTGGTGTTGCCTTCGTGCCGATGGAAGAACAGCGGCGCGAAGTTGTAGCTGGAGAGGTTCGGCCCCGTTTCCGCGAAGAACGGGCCCACCAGCGTGAACGTGCGATTGGTCTCGTGATTGACCGTGCGATACGTGAGCAGCGGCGGAATGAGCGTCCAGCTGCGCACCGGATCGTTGTGCGCGAACACGAACGGCACGACGGCCCAGTTCACGTTGCCGCGATTGCGGAGGTACACGACCGGGCCCACGACGGTGGCCTGACCGGTGGGCCACCATTGGTGGTACGCGCCCGGGAGAACCAGGTGCTCGCGGAGCAGGCGTCCGTTCGGGCCGAACGTTTCGCTGTACGAGAACAGCGGCGCGAGCCCGATCGAGAACGCGTGTGCGCGATTCGGACCGCGACTCGTGTGGTGCCAGAACGGCGGAAGGATCGTGGTGGTCCACGTCGCGCCGGCTTCGTGTCCGCGCAGCTGGAAGAACAGCGGCGCGAACGCATCGATGTCCTGCCGCGGCGAGCGCACACGGAAGTACGGCGGGATGACGTAGCGATGATCGTTCTGGTAGTGCGACTCGAAATAGAACGGGAAGAGCGCGCGAAGGTGATGCCCGCGTCCCCATTCTTCGACGTACGGCGGAAGCAGGAACCGATGCGCGCCGCTCGCCTCGCGATCGGTGAGTTCGCCGACCGACGGCTGCAACGCGGCCTGCTGCTCGGGTGTGAGTTGCGCGACCGGTGCTTCGGCGGGTGCTTCGGCTTCCGGCTCCGGTTCGGTCGTGGGTTCGTCGGCGCTCTCGGTTTCCGCGGCGGATCCGGCGCTCTCGTCGGTCGCGTCTTCGCTCGGTGCGGCCGATGCACCACTGGGAGCAGTCGATGAAGCGGTCGTGCCGGCGTCGCCACGCGATCCGGTGGGCGTCTGTGCCTGGGCCGTCGCGCCGCTCGCGAGCGCGATACACGCCGCGATCCAGCCGGCCTTGCGGGTTCCTCGCATGCCTTACGGGCCCCCGGGGAGTGGCGACGCGAGAAGCGCGCGGACTTCGTCGACGAGCTGCGCGCGTTGCACGGTGCGCTGCGACTTCGCCGCGAGGTCCTTGAGGTTCACCGTGCCGGCCGCGATCTCTGCGCTGCCGAGCACGATGCCCGCGCGGCAGTGATGCTTCTCGGCCTGACGGAACTGGCGATCGGCTTTGCCGAAACGCGTGTCGATGTGGGTGACGATTCCCGCATCGCGCAGCATGCGCGCGATCGCGAGCGCTTCGCCGTGCACCGCGTATTCGTCGGACTTCGCGATCGCGATCACCATCGCGCTCGTCGGATGCGCCGCGACCGTGTGCGCGCCTGCGGCGAGCAGCAATCGTTCGCAACCGAGTGCGAAGCCGATCGCCGGCGTCGGCTTGCCACCGAGTTCGGCGACGAGATTGTCGTAACGTCCGCCCGCGCCGAGCGTGTCCTGCGCGCCGAGAAGGCCCGAGGTCTCTTTGATCTCGAAGATGGTGCGCGTGTAGTAATCGAGACCGCGCACGATGGTCGGGTCGACGACGAACGGCATTCCGAGCTTGGTGAGCAGCTCCTGGACCGCGTCGAAGTGGCGGCGATCGTCGTCGCCGAGGTGATCGGTGAGCTTCGGCGCACCGGCCTTGAGGGCGATGTCTTCGGGCGCTTTCGAATCGATGATGCGCAACGGATTCGTGTGCAGACGACGCTGCGAGTCGGCCGACAGCTTGTCTTTCTGCGGCGTGAAGAAGTCGACGAGCGCCTGGCGATAGCGCGCGCGGGTGTCGCCCGAACCGAGCGAGTTGATGCGCGCTTCGATGTGTTCGATCCCGATGCGGCGCATGAACGCGTACGCGAGGTCGATGATCTCCGCGTCGACCGCAGGCCCACCGTCGCCGTAGACCTCGGCGCCGAGCTGATGGAACTGGCGGTAGCGCCCCTTGGCCGGGCGTTCGCCGCGGAACATCGGCCCGAGATAGAACCAACGCGCGAGCGGCTCGTTGCCCGCGACGCTGTTGAGATACGCACGGACCGCACTGGCGGTGCCTTCGGGACGAAGCGTGAGCTGCCGCCCGCCGCGGTCCTCGAACGTGTACATCTCCTTCTCGACGATGTCGGTCGCTTCACCGACGCCTCGTACGAAGAGTTCCGTGTACTCGCACATCGGGGTGCGCACTTCGCCGAAGCCGTAGCGCTCGCACGTGCCCCGAAATGCCTCCTCCATGGCGTGCCAACGCGCGGCGTCGGCGGGGAGGATGTCGTTCATACCGGGGACGGATTGGAGCGTCTGCATATCGCGAGAAGGGTCGGAATTTCCGCAGGGTTCGGAAGCGGCGCGCACGGTAGACGCGGGCGACGCGAGGGTCAAGCGTCGTAGCGCGTCACGCGAATTCGCTGATCACCCGCGAAAAATCACGAACGAACGCGGGTGGCGACGACCGATGGCGTCGACTCGCGTGCGACCGAGTGAGGGCCCTGGATTGACTCACCGTGCGACACCCATGACGATGCCTTCGATGCCTCCGCGAACACCCCGCACCACCCGCAAGTTGCTCGTTGCTTCCATCGGCGTCGCGACGATGTCGTACGTCGTCTACTCGTGCGCGAGCACTGCGAACGGCAACGACGCCGCGGCCGACGTTCAGCGCGATGCCGTGAACATGAACGACATCCCGGTGGCGAATCTGGTCGCTCCGCCCGTCGATGCGCACGACGACACGATGCAGATGGAAGACATCCCCGTCGCGAACCTCGTGGCCCCGCCGGTCGACGCCGCGGACTGATCGCGTGGAAGCACAACTGTTCGAACTCGAGATGCTCGGCGACGGCGTCGAGCGTCGCTATCGGAAGATGCGCCCCGAAGTCGAGGCGCTGCCGTGGGGAACGATGGACGTGAGCGGTCTCCCCGAGAAGGCCGTGATCGCGGCGCGGCGCGCGTGGACGGCGGCTGCGTTCCAGGAGCACAGGACCGGACAAGCCTGCGCGCTCACGTTGCAGGCGCTGTTCGAGTGTCGCGCACCGGTGGATCTCATCGCGATGGCGGCGCGTTTTCCGCTCGACGAACTGGTTCACGTCGAACTGTGCGCACGCATGGCGATGGAACTCGGTGGCGGCACGGAGATCCAGTACGACCCCGACATGGTGCTCATCGACGCGCCTGCCACGCTGTCACCGGTGATGCGCGCGGCCGACATGATCGTGCGGTTCTTCTGCGTCGGCGAAGCGCTCTCGATCCCGCTCCTGCGAGGCACATGGAAAGCGGCGCGACATCCGCTCGCGCGCGGTGTGCTCGGCATGATCGTTCAGGACGAAGCGGCCCACGGGACGTTCGGCTTCACCTTCCTCGACTGGGCCGCGCCGCAACTCACCGAGAGCGATCGTGCGCATCTCGCGACGCGCGCCGACAGCACCATTCGCGCGATCCGCAAGCAGTGGGCGAAGGTTCCGAAGCAGCGCAACGTTGCTTACGACGAAGCTCTCGGCGACGCGCTCGGCTGGATGCAGAGCGATGCGTATCTCGATCTCGCATCGCGTTCGATGGAGCGGTTGGTGCGCGAGCCGCTCATTCGCCGCGGGATTCACGTCGCGTGATTGCTGTCCGCTCATGGTCCTGAATGCTTCCCGCTCATGGTGAGCCTGTCGAACCACGCGAGCGTGTGACCGCGTTGCGTCATTCGACTTCGCACCTCGCAGACTCGGTGCTTCGCTCAGGATGATCGGACGGGGCGCTCGATCACTACGAGTCGATGACCGGCAATCGCGTGCGTGAATGCACGGGGGCAGCTTCGAATCGCTGTTCGCGGGTGTTCGCTTCGGCAGCAGGACGAATGTGCGCGGGACGCGCGAGCCATGCGTCGCGGACGTCGGCGTCGAGCAGATGCGTCGGGCGCACGTTCGCGATCGCATGCGCCATCACCGCGCGCACTTGCGGGTTGTCCTTCTCGAGCGATGCGATGAGCGCGGCGACCGACTCACGCTTCAGCCCGTCCTGCGAGCCGCATAGATTGCAGGGGAGGATCGGAAATGCCGCCTGCGCTGCGAACGTCGCGATGTCGGATTCGGCGCATTCGATCAGCGGACGGATCACCTCGAAGCGTCCGTCGTCGGTGGTGAACTTCGCCGGCATCGCCTGCAGCTTGCCGCTGTAGAGCAGATTGAGCAGGAACGTCTCGAGGCCGTCGTCGCGATGATGTCCGAGTGCGATCTTGTTGCAGCGGAGTCGCTCGGCCGCCGTGTAGAGAATGCCGCGGCGAAGACGTGAGCAGAGCGAGCAGTACGTAGCGCCGTCGGTGAGCTTCTCGGTGACGACCGAGTACGTGTCTTCCGAGAGGATCTCGAACGCGACCTGCTGCGCCTCGAGCCAACTGACGAGCGGCTTGCCGTCGTATCCAGGCTGACGCTGATCGAGATGCACGCCGACGAGTTCGACCCGGATCGGGAGCGCACGCACCAGTCGCTGCAACATCCACAGCATCGTGTAGCTGTCCTTGCCGCCGGAGAGCGCGACGAGGATGCGATCGCCGTCGGCGAGGAGCGCGTGTTGCTCGCACGCGATGCGGACCTGCCGATAGAGAAGGCGCTCGACGTTGCGGGGATCGGTGCTCATGACGCGGGTAACGGCTACCGCACCGCTGCGCGCACGGCCAGTGCTGGTCGCCTACACTCGTCGCGATGCGAATCGCGGCGCTGGTGGGTGCGTTCGTTGTGGCGCTCGTGCCGCTGGATTCGCCCGCGCAGAATCCTCCGGCATATTTCGATACGCCCGGCGAATTGCGAGTGATCGGCACACCGGCCGCAGGCGAGTCGCTGCCGTTGGTGGTCGTGCTTCCGCCGACGGGAACGAGCGCGGCCGACACGTTCGAGATGTTGCATGTGAACACCGGCGCGACGCCGTTCGTGGTGCTGCTGCCGGCAGGAGCGCCCACGCGAGACGAATATCTTCCGCGCTTCGATCGATTCGCGACGTCGTTCGAGGCGCGTGTCGACGCGGACATCGCGCGTGCACGTGCGGCGTATCGCATCGATCCGCATCGCATCGTCCTGGTCGGCTTCTCGCTCGGTGGCGATCTGGCGTGGTCGTTTCTCGCGCATCATCCCGAGCGCTACGCAGGCGCGTTCGTGATGGGGAGTCGCTGTTCGACTTCGCTGTCGTCCGCGAGTGCGCGGGTGTTGCGCTCGAACAGAGCGGTCGTTCACTTCGCCATCGGAAGCGCCGACGAATCCTCGCGGCGAAGAGGACTCACTGCGGCCGAACACATGCTCCGCGCGGCGGGCGTCATCACTCATCTCGCACTCTTCGACGGCGTCCATCAGCTCCCGACCGAAAGCGGGATCGTGCGCACGGCCTTCGACGCGCTCCTCGCACCACGTCCGTAGCCCTCGTCGTTACTCGCGCGCAATCGTCGCGAGGAGCACACCGCGACGCGCGGGTCGATCGCGGTGTTCGGGTATCACATCGACGAACGCGCGATAGAAACGCACCCGCACGACGTCGCTGCCGACCAGCGCGCGCGACCTCGAATTCGTGCGCAGCGCTGCGCGGTAGTACGCCGCCAGCCGCTGTGTATCGACGCGGTCGTTGATCCCCGCGGCGCTCCAGATCTCGCCCCACTGCCGCTGCGTACGATACCCGCGCCCATCTCGCGCATGCGGCACGATCACGCGCGATCCGTCGGCGCGCTCGATCTCGATGACGAGGTCCGGCATCTCGGTGCCGACGCGCCATTGAAACGTCGGATAGCAAGCGAACGGATACGCCCGCATCTGCCCGCGCGCGCCTTGTACCAATGCGGCGAGAACCAGGAGCCCGCCGATCCATACCGTCACGCGTTCGACGCGCGTCTCGTCTCGTCGAATGGCGGGCGCGCCGTCGTTCGACATCCGCACCGAACGACGCACACGCGCGTCGATGCGATGCGCCCACGCCCCCGGAATCAACACCACGTACAGCATCCACAACGATGCGAACGGGATTCGCATGGCGGCCCATGCGAACAGGTGAAACGCGATCCCGCCGACCGCGTACGCGAGTCGCGCGTGCGGCACGAGGAGCACGAGGGGGAAGGTGATCTCGAACGCGAGGACGAAGAGTCCGCCGGCCCCGAGCAGTCCGGGCACGTGGTCGAAGCGATGCGGTGACGCGATGCCGTGCTCCGCCCATTTCCAATAGAGCTGATTGCGAAGGTTGTCCGAGAGCGCCCACGCCAGCCCGGACGTCGCGAGTTTGTGAAAGCCGGGGAAGAAGTAGATGCAAGCGAGCAGCGCCCGTGCCGTCTGCAGGGCGATACCGAATCGCGCGGCGTCGGCAGGTGCCGGTCGCGCAGCGGCATCGAACGCGAGTGTTTCGTCGCATGGACTCGCGGCGAGCAGCGCAGCCATCCAGAGCAGATGCATGTCGTGCCACACCCAGCCCGAGAGCTGACTGAGCGAAAGGAGGTAGAAGCCCGACACGGTGAGTGCCGCCAACGCGACGCGCGCGCGCAGACCGACGAGGGCCGCGAGCGCGCTGAAGATGCAGACGGCCTGCGCCACGTGCGCGACGAGCGCGCTGATCGGAGCAACGCGTACGAGCAGGTGCAGTCCCTCTGGAACGACGCGCAGCGCAGCAGGGGTGGTGGCCAGCTCGGGGGCGTGACGCACTTCGGGCAGGACCAGGAACATCGCCGCGACGACGATGCGCAGTAACGCGAGCTGCGCGGCAGGCTCGTCGAGATCGCGCCACCCTATGAACCACCGACGCACGAAGCGGAGAGTACACGCGCCGCTCGACGTTCGATCGACGCGCTGCATCACCCACGCGAACGACGACGCGCCGTCACTCGCGCGCTGGGCGCGCGCGCGCGACCGAGGTAGAGACGGGGCGTGGATGCGAACTACGAGAAGGCCGTCGCGCTGATCCGGCAGAACGAAGTGGGGCGGCGCGCGTGCATCGAGACGCCCTTCGGCCGGCGACTGATTTGTTACGCGGATCTCACCGCCACGGGGCGGTATCTGCACTTCGTCGAAGCGTGGATTCGCCGCGTGCGGCCCTTCTACGCGAACTCGCACACGGCGGTGTCGTCGACCGGTCGCATCATGACCGAGTTGCGCGAGCAGGCGCGTCGCGTGGTGAAGCGCAGCGTGAACGCGAGCGACGACGACGTGGCGTTGTTCGTGGGCACGGGCGCGACGGCCGCGGTGAACAAGCTGGTGGGCATCCTCGGCCTCTGCATCAGCGAACCGCTCGATCGTGAGTTCGGCTTCTCGCAGAGCATTCCGCCCGAGCGTCGTCCGGTCGTGATCGTCGGCCCGTACGAGCATCATTCGAACGAGCTGCCGTGGCTCGAATCGGTCGCGGATCTGGTCGAGGTCGCCATCGACGCGAACGGTGCGATCGACCTTCGGGACCTCGATGCGAAACTGGCCGAGTACCGCGATCGCCCCCTGAAGATCGGAAGCTTCTCGGCGGCGTCGAACGTGACCGGCGTGATCAGCGATGTGCGCGCGATCGCGCGGATCCTTCATCGTCACGGCGCCTACGCGTTCTTCGACTACGCGGCGGCTGCACCGTACGTCCCGATCGACATGCATCCGGCGAATCCCGACGAACGCATCGACGCGGTCTTTCTCTCACCCCACAAGTTCATCGGCGGACCGCAGGCCTCGGGGGTACTCGTCGCGCATCGATCGCTCTTCCGCACGCGCCGGCCCGAGCGCCCGGGCGGGGGCACGGTGCATTACGTATCCGGTCCGACGCGCGACGCCGTGGATTACGTCGAGCGACTCGACGAGCGCGAAGAAGGTGGCACGCCCGGCATCATGAGCGACGTGCGTACGGGCGTTTCGTTCCTCGTGAAGGAGATGCTCGGGCCGAAGCACATCGTGCAGCACGAGGTCGAACTCGCGGCGCGCGCGATGAAGCGCCTCGCACGCCATCCGCGCATTCGCATGCTGGGGAGCATGGAACTGCCGCGTCTCGCGATCCTGTCGTTCAACATCGAAGGGTTGCATCACGACCTCGTGTCGGCGCTGCTCGATCACTTGTTCGGCATTCAGAATCGCGCCGGATGCGCATGCGCCGGCCCCTACGGCCATCGCCTCCTCGGCATCGATCGCGAGCGCTCGGAGAAATATCGAGCGCAGATCGCGAAGGGCGTGAACGGCATCAAACCCGGATGGGTGCGCCTCTCGCTTCCGTTCTACTGGTCACACGCGGACATCGAGTTCGCGCTGGCCGCGGTGGAGTTCGTCGCCGATCACGGTCGCGCGTTCGTTCCCGCGTATGTGCTCGATTGGCGCGACGGCGTGTGGCGACATCGCGAACGACCGGTGCCCGACATCGCGCCGATCGAGTTCACCGTCGAAGCGCTGGAAGAAGCCGCACAGAGCTTTGCGGCCGGCGATCACGAAGCGCCGCTCAGCGAACGCGAACTCGCGGCCGAGCGCGCGCGCTACTTCGACGAAGCGAAACGCGCGGCCGAGTGCGTGCGCGGCGTGGGCGAGCGCGAGTCGCTGCCATGGAGCCCGGGGCATGGCGATCCGGCGGTCGACGAGCTGGTGTGGTTCGAGTACGTGCACACCACGCGCTGAGCGCGCGATGTCGTTCGCACCCTCGCGAGCAAGTGCCGGCGGAGAACGTTGACCAAGACGGCGACGTTGACGCGGTCGTTCGACAAACCCTCCCGAGGGTGGCGAAGCGATCCGCGCATCGATCGGACACCCTCCCGAGGGTGGCGACCCGATCCGCGCATCGCCTCGGGAACCTCTCGAGGCACGAAAGTCGACCCGCGCATCGCCTCGGGAACCTCTCGAGGCACGAAAGTCGACCCGCGCATCGCCT